>NZ_JBFTEG010000009.1:0-197468 GCF_041027545.1 Pseudomonas zhanjiangensis
TGCTACTACGCCCATCGCCTTCGACGTCGCCGTGTCGATGCTCGTCGTGTTGCACTACGTAGCCAGGTCAACCAGTTGTTCAGTCAGAGTCGAGGCTCGGCCGGTAGCCGGAGCATCCTGGGCATGCGCGGCGGGGCTAGGTAGTCGTCCTGAGAGAGCAGCCCGCGTTTGTTGGTGCCAGCGGCAGGTGAAGTCATGCAGTTACTTGATCTGCGCCCAGCTCCGCCTCACGCTGGGCAATAGCCTGCTCCAGCTCGGGAGAGCGCTTGACCCACTGGTCATGGGGCAAGGGCTTTGACCACTCTAGGATTTTGGGGTCAGTGAACTGTGGTGGAGGCGCCAACTTCCAAGCCACCAACAACATTATGAGAGGCGAGCCAAACGCAAATATACCGAAAAACATCCATAAGGCTTGCTTAAACTCTTTTGCCCATAAGTGACTTTTAATGTCCTTTACGAACGACCAACAGACTCCCAGAAATACACCTTTTCCGCCCAGTGTGGCTCGCAAATTCTCTAGATCATTGCCTTGAGGGATGGCCTCCGGGCCGACCTCCATGTAGCTGCGCATACACTCCCATAGGCACATGGCTGTGGTGCCGCCACCACAGCTAAAGCTTAAGGTGTAGTCGCGATCTTCCAGTTTCGCATTTGGGTCTGGGTTGCTGAAGCCCACTATCAATAAACCTTGTGTGGTTTTGCCGTGTTGCCCTACAGAGGAAACAGCGGTGGCCGCCGCCGTGACCGTCTCCCAGGGCACGATCCAATGGCTACCGTCACTTTGCGGCACACAGACCTCTCGTCGCTGGCGGTTGAAGCGTACTGGCGGCGGAACGGGTTGAGTCAGGCCGTGAAGCATAATGAGAATGGGAATGCCGAGCATGATTGAGAAAATAACGGTTAACCCGAAGTTCTCACCCCCAAAGCCTCCAGTACTCCACAGAATCAGAACGGCCAATAGTAACGATGTCCATATCACCATTACCGCCGAACCAATGCTGTAGGAACCGATATCCAGAAACACATCGTTCTTACGCCATATGGCGTTGAGCACATCTTTCGGCGGTTGCCCTGTAGGGATATGTGGCGGAGCGAGGTAATCGTCCCGCGAGAGCAGCCCGGTTCGACTGGTGCCAGCGGCAGGTGTGGTCATGCAGAGTCCTTTGGCTGAAAGTGTTCAGGCCCTTTGAGTAGCTGCGGTACGGCACGATTCAGCTCAGGGGTAGGGTCAGTTGGGCGTAGCGGAATCACCTCACCATCGGTGAGAAAGCCGCCAGGGCTAAGGGTATAGGCGAGCCCGCGCTCGCCACCGACGACGTTGCCAGCACCGGCCAGCACGGCGACCGGGCTATGGTAACGCAGGCGCAGTGACAGGCGAGTGAGCGGGCGCGCGAAGGGGCCACTAAGACGCAGGCCTTGACCTTCGTTGACAGGTATCCAGGAGCACTGGCTACGGGCCAGCCAAACTGCACCCAGGTCGGTTGGTGTACCGCGTGTGCCTTCGCCGAACATCCTGACGTTCGCCGGGGTAGGGTTGCCGATCATCGCCAACTCCAACTGTGCGCTGCCTGGCTCGGCCCCTGGCAGATCAATGCTCAACGCACTGATGCCATCCTGGGTGACGGTATCGCCTGCCGTGCCGGCAATCTGTACGCTTTGAATCTGCATGCTCAGGTGCGGCTGGTATAGCAACACGAGCAACTGCTCGAACTCGGCGAGCTGAGTCGCAGGCGCGATGCCTTCATTCTTGTAAGCCCGCCCACGCGACCAACAGCAACTGGCCAGGTAGTTCTGCAACGGGGTGGCCTGGCGAAGCCAAGCGTAGATATAGGCGCCGCCTAGGGCCAGCAACAAGAGGTTGAGCGGGCCGTTTCTCAGTTTGAACTGGCGAATAGCCGCTGGCGTATCGATTTTATTGGCCAAACGCATGGCCGTCAGGCTGAGACCCAGCAGCCCTTGGGCGCCATAAACGGCTACCTGGCCGGTGACAGCCAGCCTGCGAATCTCCAGCCAAGGGTCGATACGGCTTTGAGCGTTTTCGATCTGTAGCTGCAACGAAGCGAGCTCTTTAAAGGCTGCAGCTGCGGATATTATTCCAACAGCCCCCCCAAACAGTGTCAGGGTAGGGGCAGTAGCGGAAATATTGCTGCCCAATCGCCCGGTTATCTCTTGAATCCCTTTCCCCTTAATCATCCAGTTCTGCACTACGGCGGCCAGCGCAGCGGCGGTAAACAAGGTGGCGGAGACGCGGTCGGCCCTACGCTGTTCATCTTCACCTTCAAGCACGCTGGCCTGACTGACATAGATCTCCGCGTTCATGGCGTTTAGCAGCAAGGCCAGCAAAGGCAAAACCCCTCCGCTGTTTTTTACCGCAGGAGATTGCACGATGCCTGCCGCTCGCCCAGAGCGAATAGCTTGCGCTGTGTTCTGAGTCCACTGCTTCAGCGCATCGGCCTTGGCCCCTGCCAGACGCCAAACCTCAACCCCTTCCTCTATCCCGCGTATCAACCTTGAGTCCTGGCCGAACCGGGCCACCAACATCAAGCCGGCCCAATGGGTAGCCAAACCTGCTTTAGCCTTCAACAACACCAGCGCCCCACCGAGCCGAGCAACCGTTGTCGCCCATGCGCCCTCTACCTCATGGGCAAGTCGCTCAATGGCTCGCAAGACAGGCTCATCCAAGCTGGCAGCCAAAGCCGTGCGAGTATCTGCAAGATTTTCGTGACTAAGGGCGGTAACCAGCTCATTAAATCGATTGGTGTTGTTCAACGCCGCTTCGATAGAGGGGCTCCATGCCTGGAAAATCAAGCGGAAAATCCCGTCATCTGCCGCTCGGACATAGCTGGCGAACTGCATAGCGCCACGCTCCCTCGTACACTGGGCGCTTAGGCAGGCAGCAGCAAGGCCATCGAGCCACTCTTGATGGGCGGGGTTCTCGTGCTCAACGAACCACGTACCCAATGCATGCCGTGGCAGGTATCGATCACGATCCGCATAAAACACGTCATTGCGCTGCTCGACTTGGCGATAGTGCGCAGGCGCTTCCTCGTCAAGCCAGGCGTCCATGCGTGGGAGGTCGACGTATTCAGCCACCTTCGCGCTAGCACGCCCGCCCTCAAGATTGCTGAGTTTGGCTTTGCTGTATTCGCGCACGACGTATTCAGCTTCAGTCTGCAAATGCGCGGGAATAAAGCTGCGAACCGGAGCAGTGGCCGCCGCGACTTGAGCATGCACTTGAACTAAAAGCGCATCTGCCTGGCGATGCGAGTACTGCCGGCCACGCTCATGATTGATGCGCGTTTCTTCCTTGAACAGCTCATTTAACTGACGCTGACTTTCGAGCATCGTCTCACCCTGCGCCGGGGTGAGCTGGATATCATGTTCGCGGTAACGGTAATTGAGCATGTTGGCAACTTCGCCACCGTCCTCACTGATCAAGCTGCGTATAAAACCGCCAACCGATTGGCGTAGGTTATTGTCGGCCACCCAGTCTGTGTGACGAGCCTCTAGCTGCTCCTGCTCGAAGTTCAGGTCGCGCAACACGCCCAGGTCATCATCCAGGCTGGCAAACACGCCATGCAGCAGCCCGGCCTGGCTGCGTGCCTGGTTGAGCCAGGTATCGGTGGCTGCCACGTCCCAGGGTTGCGCGCTCCACTCGCCTGGGGGATGTTCGCCCGCGTTGGGGTGGCGGCCGTGGGCGTCCTCACGCTCGCGTAGCCATTTACAGGCGCTGATATAGGCGTTGATCACTTCGGGGCGAGGGTCTTTCCTCATCTGCTCGCCGAGGGCTCTAGTGCCCTCGCGGTAGCCATCGCCGTTCTGCGCATAGTCGTGGGCCAACGCCTGGTCACGCACATCGGGCATCAGTTCCGCCATGACCAGATCGGCACTGTCCAACGGCGGGCAGTGCTCGGCCTCCAGGGTTCGTGCGACCTGGCTCAAGCTGATACGGCGCATGCGCGCCTTGCGCTCGCCCGCCTCACTGGCCAAGCGTTGATAGGCGGCTTTGGGCAGCGGGATCTCGCTGTACAGCAACCAGGCATCGTGTTGTTTGTTGAGGGCGATACCGGCGAGGGCGCCCTTCGGCACCTGGGCATCGGCATCATCCAAGCCCTGCTCCACCAGCTGCCCATCACCTGCCACCGTAAAGCGGCGCAACGGCCCCTGGTCGTGCCACAGGTAGAGGTAACCGGGACGCAGCCGGCGCAGCGCCATGGGGTGGCTATGGGTTTTCACCGCAGGTTTGCAGCGACTGTGCTGCGCCGCCGATTCGGCCAGCGCATAGCGTACCGGCACAATAAACACCTCGGCCTGGCGGGCCGGGCAACTGGCAACCGGGCTGCCCAGGTCGTCTTTCTCGAAGTTCTGCTGTGCGGCTTGATCCGCTTGGGCCAGGCGCAGGGATTTGTCCTGAGGGGTGGCGCTCATGCGACGGACTCCTTGTCGGCGCGCAACAACTGGCGATGAAGTTCGGTGATGAGGTTATCTAGGCGCTGCGCCGGGAGCTGCCCTCGCTGCTCGAGCAACTGCCGGTAGGCCGCGTGCTCCGGCGCCTGTGGGAAGTCGTTGCCCAACTCCGCACACAGGCAGGCCCAGCGGATGACGTTAGCGGCTGAGCTGTAGCCATAGTGGGCCGCGCTCTTTCGGCATTGCGCGGCCCACTGCTGTTGCTGCGGCGCATCCAGCCCATCCATACACTCGGGGTAGTAGCGCTGCAGGTGAGTCAGCAGGCGCTGATCGAAACAGGCCTGCTTGGCTTGGTTCATATGTTCCAGCTGTGCTTGCGTCAGGCGCAGCCAGGGTGTGTCGGTGTAGCGCGCAACGCTGTGCGGGCTAATTTCGCGTTGGAACAGCTGCTCGCCCCCGGTTTCGTCCGGCAAGCGAATGCGGCTCACCGGGCCTAATACGGTGTCGCGCTGCTCGGGCTGCATCGACCCTAGCCACAGGGGCGTGATGCGCGGATCGTAATAGCGCAGCAACACCGTCACCGCCCCATCGACACGGGCGTGCACCAGGCTGCGCAAGTGTTCGACCAGCGCCTCCGGCTCGTCATCGGACTCCAGCCAGATGCCGGCCGATGTGCGCCACTCCTGGTCGAAGACCTGGGCCAGCTCACTGTTTGGGTTCAGCGCGATCAGCACCGCTCCGACATCGGCCAGGGCTTCATAGGCTGTCTGCTGATAGAGCAGGTACACAACGGGGGTTTCTTCGAGGCTGTACAGCCGGGCAAGCAAGCCGTCGATCTGCGCGCCATCGAGCAACAGGTAGTTCATGCAGCGGGTCTGCGCGTTCACGCCTTGGCCTCCATCTGCTGACAAATTTCACAGACTGGCTGTGCGGTGCGGGCGGCATTTTGCAGGGCTTGCTTCTGCGCCTGGATCAGCAACTCCCCGGCCTTGTCCGTATCCGCTGCCTTGACCTTGCCCGGCAGGATGGGCGCGGCGCCCGAGCCGCTGCCCGGCCCGCCGCCGGAGTTGAGCTTGATCACCGGGCCGACCAGGGTGATGCCGCCGGCGTCCAGCTTGATAAAGCTGCCGGCGGCCTTGAAGGTCAGTTCGCTGCCGGCTTCGAGCACCACCTTCTGACCGCTGGACAGATGGATCTCGCTGCCGGCGTTGATGAACTGGCCGGTGCCGATCTTGATGTGCTGGTTGTTGCCGATGGTGAGGTGGTCGTTGGCTTTGACCTCGCTCTTGCGGTCGGCGTGGGTGGTGCGGTGTTCTTCGGCCTTGAACTCGCTGTAGCTGTTGGCCTCGACGGTGTCGTGGCGCTCGTGGCCGATGCGGATCTTCTGGTCGTGCTCGATGTTTTCGTCCCAGTCGCGCTGGGCGTGGATGTAGATCTGCTCTTGGCCCTTGCGGTCTTCGATGCGCAGTTCGTTGTAGCCGCCACCGCCTGGGCTGCTCAGGGTCTTGAACAGGCTGCGGGTCTTGTTGGCCGGCAGATCGTAGGGGACGACGTGTTCCTTGTGGTACAGGCAGCCGGTCACCAGCGGCTGGTCGGGGTCGCCTTCGAGGAAGGTGATCAACACCTCCATGCCGATGCGCGGGATGGCGATGCCGCCGTAGCGGTCGCCGGCCCAGCTGGAGGACACGCGCAGCCAGCAGCTGGTCTTGTCGTCGGCCTGGCCCTCGCGGTCCCAGAAGAACTGCGCCTTGATCCGACCGTATTGGTCGCAGTGGATCTCTTCGCCGGCCGGGCCGGTGACCACCGCACTCTGGCTGCCGAGGATGCGCGGCTTGGGATGCTCGAGTGGTGGACGGTAAGGCACCGTCCAGGGCGTGGCGCTGAAGCGGTTGCGGTAGCCCTGGGTAAAGCCGTCAGCGGCATGCACGTCGCTGGTTACCGACTCTTCCAGCACCTGGGGCTGTTTGCCCAGGTGCTGCACTTCGGTGAGCAGCCAGAGGTCGTTCCAGTCCTGTCGGGGATGGTCGGTAAAGGCCAGGAAGTGGCCGCTGACCAGCAGGCTCTGATCGCTCTCGCCCTCGGCCAGCTCGAAGTCGTGGCGATGCCGCTCCAAAGCGCGCTGGCTCAGGTGCTTGCCGCGTTCACGCTCGACGAAGCGGCCGGGGTAGTCGTAGTCCTCGAGGTCCGGGCTGAAGCTGCTCGTGGCGTCTGCTTCCAGCAGCAGCCTGGGCTTTTCGAAGTCGTAGTCGCGGCGGGTCACCCGGCTCGAACGGGTTTCCACGCGCACGCCGAAACGCTTGATCACCGGGTCGTCGGCGACCAGGCCGCTGTCCTGCTGGTAAGCGGTGGGGGCCAGTTTGGGGAAGGGCGTCTGGTCGTCGCCGAACACCAGCACATGGCCCTGGGCGCTGTGCTGGAAGTGGTAGTGGATGCCTTCTTCCTCGCACAGGCGCTGGATGAAGTGCAGGTCGGATTCGTCGTATTGCACGCAATACTCGCGCTCGGGGTACCGCGAGCCGAGTTGAAATTGGTAGGCGTTGGCCTGGATGCCGTGCTCTTCGAGCACCTGGCTGATGATCTGCGCGACCGTCAGCTGCTGGAAAATGCGCTGATTGATGCGATGGGCCAGATAGGCCAGCTGCGGCCTCAAGCTGAGGTGGTAGCGGGTCAGGCGTTTGCCGGACTCGCCCTGGGCGAAGCGGTAGATGTGCCCGTGGATGCCGTTGCCGGCAGGCGACAGGGCGAGGAAGGCCGGCCGATGCAGCAGGGCCTCCAGGTCGAGGTCAAGGCGTTCGCTGACCAGCTCCAGTTCGAAGGCGAAGGGCTGGCTGATCGCCTCGCGGCCGCTGAATTCGAGGATCTGGAGATCGTGGCTGACGCCTTCGATATCCAGGCTGAAATGGGTCTGGTTGGCCTGGGCGAACATCCGTTGTTCCTCTTCAATCATTCCTTGAGTCGCGCTAGTACACGCGGCGGCGCCGTTGTAACCCAGGCGCGGCGTGGAGAACGTGCGTACTCGACTTTTTCGGGTATTTCCCGGCTGAAACACGACGGCCAGGACTCTGCCTGGCCGTCGTGAGCGTTACCGCGCGATCACCAACTTAGCCGGCGATCGGGGTACGCCAGTCGTCGGAGCCGGAAGTGCCGGAGACTTCGTGGGTCCAGACGATCTTGCGGTAGGTGAAGTAGACGTCTTCCAGGTGAGTGAAGTGGGACATGCCCGGGTCCTGGCAGTTCGGCATGCGCGACTGCACGTCGACGATCACCGCGTCTTCCAGTTCGATGGTGAAGTAGTGCTCCTGGGTACCGGTGGAGGAGGTGCGGTACCACTCCAGGCGGCACTTGTTCAGGCGCTCGCCGGAGGTCAGGGAGTTGAAGATCAGCGGCGAGGACTTGTCGAACACCTTGGTGATCATCAGCGGCTTGTGTACGCGCTGGCCGGTCGGTTGGCCGGACTGCGGGTCACGCGGGATGATGACCTGGTGGTTGAATGCCTGGACCAGAATCTGGTCTTCATGACCTTCCTGAAAGATGTTGCCGACCGAGTCCTCGGTGAAGGTGCCAGCGGTGATCAGACCTTGTTTGGTGCCTTCGAGGGACAGGTACGCGGGTGTTGGCATGAGTGCTCTCCTTGCCTGGGTCATGGATCGAGAGTGATCCGGGAGCCTGATAGAGAGCGAGAAGCGTGCCGTTTTTGCTAAATCCTTTTAAATCAGTTGTTTAGCGTGACTCTGTGTCGGTCATTGGTCACCTTGTGCGGTGGGTCGCAGTGGCTTGCGCAGCGAGTTGCACAGCCCTGCGCAGAAAGTGGCGCAGGGCCGCTCGGGCCTTTGGTCAGCGCTGGTTCGGCGTAAGTGTCCACAGGCTTATCCACAGCGGCTTGCGCAACAAGCTGCTCAGGGGGAGGGGTCAGGCGATGCGCTGCTTGGCCAGGGCGTATTGCTCGTGGCCATCGTCCCAGCCGGCTTCCCAGGCCGCAGCCAGCACCGAGGCCGTGTGCTCGTGCTGGGTGATGGGTTGGCCGGTCAGGCCCGCCATGTAGCCCTGCTTATAAGCCTTGTTCAGGCTCTCCAGGCTCCAGTGGCGGTCATCTTCGTTGCGGGCGGCGGGCGCCATGGGCACGGCTCGTCTGGCTCTGTCAGGGGCTATGCTAGTCGCGTCCGGCGCCAGGCGCCCTGTCATTGATCCCGGCTGGGCTGCCGTTTGTGATATTTGTGACGTATTCGCCCCTCTGTCGCGCAGGCAGAGGGGCGAATGCAAGGCGCAGCGCTCAGAGCGCCTGAGCGAGGATGCTGGCCTGATAGGCGGCGACAAAGCTGTCGAAATCGCCTTCCTGATAGGTTTCCAAATCGGCTTGCTGATGCAGTGATTGCTCGGCGGTGGCCTCGAAGGCTGCCAGCTGTTCGCTGCTCAGCGGGCGGTCGCGGAAGTAGTCGGCGTGGCGCTTGCTCTGGCGTAGAGCGAACTGGGTGAAGCTTTCGCCCTGCTGCAGTTGCGCCAGTACCTGGGCCGAGGGCGTGAGGTCGGGGGCCTCGACCTTGGCGCGCTGAGCCTGCAGCGCCTGCAGGTGGGCGTCGCCGCCCTGGCTCTGGTCGAGCAGTTCGGCCAGCGGCTGGATGCGCTCGAGCAGCTCCTCGGCCCAGGCCTGCAGGCCGACGTCCTGGCCCTGGCGCTGCAGCTGCAGGCCAGGCCGCCGGCCTTCCTTGACCACCTTGAGGAAGTTGTCGGTGCAGGTGTGGCATTCGCCGCTTTCCAGCAGCGGGCTGTCTTCCAGGGCGCAGAACAGCAGGAAGGCGTCGAGGAAGCGCGCCTCGCTGAGGTCGATGCCCAAGGGCAGGAAGGGGTTGATGTCCAGGCAGCGCACTTCGATATATTGCACGCCGCGCGCCATCAGCGCCTGGATCGGCCGCTCGCCGCTGTGGGTCACCCGCTTCGGGCGGATGTTGGAGTAGTACTCGTTCTCGATCTGCAGGATGTTGGTGTTCAGCTGCAGCCACTCGCCATCCTTCTTGGCGCCGATCTCGACGTAGGCTGGGTAGGGGGTGCCGACCGCCAGGCGCAGGCTGTCGGTATAGCTGGTCAGGTCGTTGTAGCAAGGGGTCAGGCCGGACTGGGCCTCGCTCTGGTAGCCCAGGTCGCTCATGCGCAGGCTGGTGGCATAGGGCAGGTAGAGGGTGTCGGCGTCCAGCTGCTGCAGCTGGTGCGGGCGACCGCGCAGGAAGCCCTTGTCCAGTGCCGGCGAGGCGCCGAACAGGTACATCAGCAGCCAGCTGTAGCGGCGGAAGTTGCGAATCAGGCCGATATAGCGTGCCGACTGGTAGTCGCGTTCGCTGCGGCTGTCGCCCTCGGCCTGCTGCAGCAGCTGCCAGAGCTGTTCGGGCAGGGAGAAGTTGTAGTGGATCCCGGCGATGCACTGCATGGTCTTGCCATAGCGCAGGGCCAGGCCCTTGCGGTAGACGTACTTCAGCTCGCCGATATGCGAGCTGCCGTAGCGGGCGATCGGGATGCTCTCCTCGTCCGGCAGGGCGCAGGGCATCGAGGGGCTCCACAGGTATTCGCCGTCGAGCTTGCTGTAGGCGAAACGATGGATCTGCTCGAGGTCGGCCAGGGTGGTGGCCGGGTCGGGTTCTGCCGGGGTGATGAACTCCAGCAGCGACTCGGAGTAGTCGGTGGTGATCTGCGGGTGGGTCAGCGCCGAACCCAGCGCCGCCGGGTGCGGGGTCAGGGCCAACTGGCCGTCACTGTCGACGCGCAGGCACTCGCGCTCGATGCCGTGCAAGCACTGGGAAAGCAGGGAGAGGTTGGCGCGCTCGCCGAGCAGGGCCAGGCGGCGGGATAACAGGTCGCTCAAGATTGCATTCCTTCACGCGTCGGTCGGCCCAATATGGGGGCGAATCCACTGCTCTACAAGGGGGAATCGGTAACGACGCTTTGCGCCGCAGTCTGCCTACCCTAGACCAGCCGGCGAACGGGAAATTACACCCAGGCGAAGGTCGCTTGCGCCTCAGCGACTCGCTTCGCGCCGTGCCCGCGTTGCCTGCGAGCACCGGGCTCCGGCGGCCGCTGTCGGCGCCGCCGGAGCGGGCGGCTCACTTGCAGATGAAGGTGGCCTGGGCCGTGGCGACCAGCTTGTCGCCCTGCTGCACCCGCGCCTCCAGCACGTGCACCTTGCGTCCGGCATTGAGCACGCGGGCGTTGCAGACGATCTCGCCTTCGTTGACCGCGCGGATGTAGTTGACCTTGCATTCCAGGGTCATGCTGCCGGCCTCGCCGCCGAACAGGCTGTGGCTGGCCTGGCCGAGGGCGGTGTCGATCAGCGAGAACAGCGCACCGCCGTGCATGCGCCCGTGCAGGTTGAGTAGGTGATCCTGCATGCTCATGCGCACCTGGGATTCGCCGTTCTCGGCCTTGTCGATGGTCATGCCGAGCAGCTTGCTGAAGGCGCTGTCCTGGCCGACCGGGGAGTTGTGGCTCATGGCTTACTTCCTCAGTTGCTTGGCGTTGGCGAACAGCGAGGCCATGCCGGCGTTGGCCGGCGCCGGCTTGTCCTGGCTGGAGTGGCGTTCGCTGCGCGGCGTGTTGCCGCCCCGTGCGCCGCCGCGGGATTGCCCGCCACGCTGGCCGCCGCGCGCGCCCTCGACCTTCTCGCCGGGGGTATCGCTCATGCGCATCGACAGGGCGATGCGGTTGCGCGGGATGTCCACCTCCATCACCTTGACCTTGACCACGTCGCCGGCCTTGACCGCCTCGTGCGGGTCCTTGACGAATTTCTCCGACAGCGCCGAGATGTGCACCAGGCCGTCCTGGTGCACGCCGATGTCGACGAAGGCGCCGAAGTTGGTCACGTTGGTCACCACGCCTTCGAGGATCATCCCAAGTTCGAGGTCCTTGAGGGTTTCGACGCCTTCCTGGAACTCGGCGGTCTTGAACTCCGGGCGCGGGTCGCGGCCGGGCTTCTCCAGTTCGCTGAGGATGTCGCCGATGGTCACCAGGCCGAAGCGCTCGTCGGTGAATTTCTTCGGGTCGAGGCGCTTCAAGAAGGTCGAATCGCCGATCAGCGAGCGGATGTCGCGGCCGGTATCCTGGGCGATGCGCTGTACCAGCGGGTAGGTTTCCGGGTGCACCGCCGAGGCGTCCAGCGGGTTGTCGCCGTTCATCACGCGGAGGAAGCCGGCGGCCTGCTCGAAGGTCTTGTCGCCCAGGCGCGGCACCTTCTTCAGCGCGTCGCGGGTCCTGAACGCGCCGTTGGCGTCGCGGTGCGCGACTATGTTCTGGGCCAGGGTCGCATTGAGCCCGGAGATGCGCGCGAGCAGGGCGGCCGAGGCGGTGTTGACGTCGACGCCGACGGCGTTCACGCAGTCCTCCACCACCGCATCCAGCGAGCGGGCCAGCTTGAGCTGGGACACATCGTGCTGGTACTGGCCGACGCCGATGGACTTCGGATCGATCTTCACCAACTCGGCGAGCGGGTCCTGCAGGCGACGGGCGATGGACACCGCGCCGCGCAGCGACACGTCCAGCTCGGGGAATTCCTTGGCGGCCAGTTCCGAGGCCGAGTAGACCGAGGCGCCGGCCTCGCTGACCATCACCTTGGTCATCTTCAGGGCCGGGTACTTCTTGATCAGTTCGGCGGCCAGCTTGTCGGTCTCGCGGCTGGCGGTGCCGTTGCCGATGGCGATCAGGTCGACCGAGTGCTTGGCACAGAGCGCGGCCAGCACGGCAAGGGTCTGGTCCCACTGGTTCTTCGGTGCGTGCGGGTAGACGGTGGCGGTGTCGAGCAGCTTGCCGGTGGCGTCGACCACCGCGACCTTGCAGCCGGTGCGCAGGCCCGGGTCCAGGCCCAGGGTGGCGCGCGGGCCGGCCGGGGCGGCCAGCAGCAGGTCGTGCATGTTGCGGGCGAAGACCGAGATCGCCTCGTCCTCGGCACCTTCGCGCAGCTCGCCGAGCAGGTCGGTTTCCAGGTGGGTGTAGAGCTTGACCTTCCAGGTCCAGCGCGCCACCTCGCCCAGCCACTTGTCGGCGGCGCGGCCGCGCTGCTCGATGCCGAAGCGCTCGGCGATCATCAGCTCGCAGGGATGCAGGGTGCCTGGCGCGACGGCGCCCGACGTTTCCTCGCCGACCTTGAGGCTGGCGCTGAGCACGCCCTCGTTGCGCCCGCGGAAGATCGCCAGGGCGCGGTGCGACGGGGTGCTCTTGAAGCGCTCGTCGTGCTCGAAGTAGTCGCGGAACTTGGCCCCTTCCTCTTCCTTGCCGGTCACCACGCGGGCGCTGAGGGTGGCGTGCTCCTTGAGAAAGCCGCGCAGGTTGCTGAGCAGGCTGGCGTCCTCGGCGAAGCGCTCCATGAGGATGTACTTGGCGCCATCGAGCACCGCCTTGACATCGGCGAAGCCCTTGTCGGCATCGACGAAGCGCGCCGCCTCGGCCTCGGGGGCCAGGCTCGGGTCGTTGAACAGGGCGTCGGCCAGCTCGCCGAGGCCGGCTTCCAGGGCGATCTGGCCCTTGGTCCGGCGCTTCTGCTTGTACGGCAAGTACAGGTCTTCCAGGCGCGTCTTGGTGTCGGCCAGGTTGATCTCGCGGGCCAGCTCCGGGGTCAGCTTGCCCTGCTCCTCGATGCTGGCGAGGATGCTGGCGCGACGGTCGTCCAGCTCGCGCAGGTAGCGCAGGCGCTCCTCCAGGTGGCGCAGCTGGGTGTCGTCCAGGCTGCCGGTGACCTCCTTGCGGTAGCGGGCGATGAAGGGCACGGTCGAGCCTTCGTCGAGCAGCGCCACGGCGGCGGCCACCTGTTGCGGGCGCACGCCCAGTTCTTCGGCGATGCGGTTGTTGATGCTGTCCATAAAAAGGCTACCCACACTGAAACGAAAAACCGGCCACGCAGACCACGGGCCAGGCACGAAAGCGCCGCATTATAAACACCGTGCCGACGGCTGCTGGGAACCGTTCGGGGAAAAATCTGCTAACAATGGCCCGCCCGCCTGGGCGCGCCGCTGGGCCATAATGCCGGCGTAGGAAACCGTCGGCGATCATCCCGGCGCCGCGGTTTCGTGGTCGAGGAGCCCCTATGAGCAGCACTGCACCCGTGGTTGAAGGCGAGAAAATCCTGGTGGTCGACGACGATGCCCGCTTGCGGCGCCTGCTCGAGCGCTTCTTCGACGAGCAGGGCTATCGCGTGCGTGCGGTGGAGAACGTCGAGCAGATGGACCGCCTGCTGTCGCGCGAGCTGTTCAATCTGGTGGTGCTCGACCTGATGCTGCCCGGCGAGGACGGCCTGTCCGCCTGCCGCCGCCTGCGCGCGGCGAACAACCAGGTGCCGATCATCATGCTCACCGCCAAGGGCGACGAGGCCAGCCGCATCCAGGGCCTGGAGCTGGGCGCCGACGACTACCTGGCCAAACCGTTCAACCCGCGCGAGCTGCTGGCGCGGATCAAGGCCGTGCTGCGCCGCCAGGCGCCGGTGGTGCCGGGCGCGCCGGGCAGCGAGGACGAGACGGTGAGTTTCGGCGACTACCAGCTGTCGCTGGCCACCCGCGAGCTGAAGAAGGGCGATCAGGTGCATATGCTCACCACCGGCGAGTTTGCCGTGCTCAAGGCCCTGGTCCAGCACGCCCGCGAGCCGCTGACCCGCGACAAGCTGATGAACCTGGCCCGCGGCCGGGAGTGGGACGCCCTGGAGCGCTCGATCGACGTGCAGATCTCGCGCCTGCGCCGGCTGATCGAGCCGGACCCGTCCAAACCACGCTATATCCAGACCGTCTGGGGCGTGGGCTATGTGTTCGTGCCGGATGGTAATAAATAGCCATCCATGAAGACCCCCTACTGGTTCCCGCAGAGCTTCTTCGCCCGCACCCTGTGGCTGGTGCTGATCGTGGTGCTGTTTTCCAAGGCGCTGACCCTGGTCTACCTGATGATGAACGAGGACGTGCTGGTCGACCGCCAGTACAGCCACGGCGCCGCCCTGACCCTGCGCGCCTATTGGGCGGCGGATCCGCAGAACCGCCAGACCATCGCCGCGGCCGCCGGGCTCAAGCGGGTGCCGCACAGCGCGGTGCCGGCCAGCGAGCAGCACTGGCCGTACAGCGAGATATTCGAGCGGCAGATGCAGGCCGAGCTGGGCGTCGGCACCGAGGTGCGGGTGCGGGTGCAGAGCCCGCCGGCGCTCTGGGTGCGCGCCCCGGCGCTGGGCAAGGACTGGCTGCAGGTGCCCATGTACCCGCACCCGCTGCGCGGTCAGCGGATCTGGAGCGTGCTCGGCTGGTTCCTCGGCATCGGCCTGTTGTCCACCGCGGCGGCCTGGATATTCGTGCGCCAGTTGAGCGCCCCCCTCAAACGCCTGGTGTTCGCCGCCCGGCAGATCGGCAAGGGTCGTAGCGTACGCCTGCCGGTCAGCGACACGCCGAGCGAGATGACCGAGGTCTACCGCGCCTTCAACCAGATGGCCGAGGACGTCGAACAGGCTGCCCGTGAACGCGAGCTGATGCTGGCCGGAGTGTCCCACGACCTGCGTACGCCGCTGACCCGCCTGCGTCTGTCGCTGGAGCTGCTGAATAGCGACGCCGAGCTGACCGAGGACATGGTCCGCGATATCGAAGACATGGATGCGATCCTCGACCAGTTCCTCGCCTTCATCCGCGACGGCCGCGACGAGCCATTGGAGCCGCTCGATCTGGGCGAGCTGATCCGCGAGGTGGTGGCGCCCTACAACCAGCAACGCGAGCTGGTGCGCCTGTGTCTGGAGCCGGTACCGCTGTTTCCCCTGCGGCGGGTGTCGATCAAGCGTCTGCTGGTCAACCTGATCGAGAATGCCCTGCGTTATGGCGGCAATGGCGTGGAGGTCGCGGTCTCGGTGTC
Source organism: Pseudomonas zhanjiangensis (assembly GCF_041027545.1). Taxonomy (NCBI): domain Bacteria; kingdom Pseudomonadati; phylum Pseudomonadota; class Gammaproteobacteria; order Pseudomonadales; family Pseudomonadaceae; genus Pseudomonas; species Pseudomonas zhanjiangensis. The sequence continues at coordinate 15,253 of NZ_JBFTEG010000009.1, forward strand.
CGGCGATCACAGCGCGCCCTATGTGGTGCTCAGTGTGCTCGACCGCGGCGAGGGCATCGCCCCGGGTGAGCTGGACAGCATCTTCAACCCGTTCATTCGCGGCGACCGCGCCCGCGGTGGCCAGGGCGCGGGGCTCGGCCTGGCGATCGTCAAGCGTATCGCCGCCCTGCATGGCGGCAGCGTCGAGTTGCGCAATCGCTCCGGCGGAGGCCTGGAGGCGCGGGTGTGCCTGCCGCTGGGCCTGCTGCTGCCCCGCGATGCGGTATAGCGTCAGGCACTCCCGTCATCGCCCGGGTTCGGGGCGCTAGCGGTCTAACCGGCGCTATTGGGCCTGGTTCACGGCATTGATCTGGCCGGCCAACCACGGCTAACCTGCCGCTGTTGCGCTGAGCTATGCTGACTCGGCGCACTGACACGAGGTCCACATGCCTGCCGCTCCCGATCGCCTGCCCGCATGGACCTGGTGGCTGCCGCTGCCGCTGTTTCATCTGGCGACCTGGCTATCTTTGGCAACCCAGTTCAGCGAAGGGGCGGCGATCTGGTACATGCCGTTCGCCCTGGGCCTGGTGTTCTGCCTCTGGTGGGGGCCGCGGGTGCTGCCGGCACTCTACTGCAACGCCCTGCTCAGCGTGCCCCTGTGGGGGCTGGATTGGCAGTGGGCGCCGCTGTACGCCCTGCCGGAGTCCTTGGCGGTAGGCCTGGCCTGGTGGCTGCTGCGGCGCTGCGCATTCGATGTGGCCCTGGTTCATTTCGCTCATCTGCTGCGCTTCATCCTGCTCGGCGTACTGCTGCCCACGGCGCTGATCGCCCTGGGCCTGCAGACCCTGTTGTGGCTGGACGGGCATCTGCCGGCGGGTGACTGGGCGGTGGCCAGCCTCAACCTGTGGCTGGCCGACAGCCTGAGCGTGCTGGCCATCACCACGCCGCTGCTGACCTACCTGAGCCCCTGGCTGCGTCGGCGCGGCTGGTTGCTGGCCAGGCAGCGCGCCGGGGCCGAGCAGGTGCCGGCGGAGTTGCGCCGTCTGCCGCCCTGGCCGTTGCTGCTGGTGTTGCTGCTGGCCTTGCCCGGGCTGCTCGGCTGGCTGCCGCTGACCCTCAACCTACCGCTGATCGGCGTGGTGATGCTCGCGCTGGCCCTGTTCTGGGGCTTCGCCGGGGCCCTCTGCGGCGCCCTGCTGAGCACCTTGATGGTGCTCACCGTGCCCCTGCTGCGCGGGCTCGGCGATATCGCCACCTGGTTCGACCCACAGCGTCTGGAGCTGCACCTGAGCGTGCTGTTGTTCATGCTCGCCAGCCTGCTGGTCGGACGCAGCCTGAGCGATCTGCGCCTGGCCCTGGGGCGCGGTGCACAGACCCAGCAGCAGCTGGCACTGGCCAACCTGGCCCTGGAGGCCAGCCCGCTGGGGGTGACCATCGTCGATGCGCGCCAGGCCGAGCTGCCGCTGATCTACTGCAACCCGGCATTCGAAAGGATTACCGGCTACAGCCGTGAGCAAATACTGGGCAGCGACTGCCGCTTCCTGCTGGGCGACGACCGCCAGCAACAGCAGTTGGCGCGCCTGCAGCAGGCCCTGCGCGAGGGCACCGGTTGCCAGGTGGTGCTGCGCAACTACCGCCAGGACGGCCAGCTGTTCTGGAACGAGCTGACCCTGGCGCCGATGCACGACGCCGAAGGGCTCAGCCACTTCGTCGCCCTGCAGCATGACGTGACGGCTCGCGAGCAGCTGGCCGCCCAGGTGGCGGCGCAGCGCCAGGAACTGCTGCAGCAGAGTCACCTGTTCAGTCAGACCGAGCACATCGCCGATCTCGGTGGCTGGGTGCTGAACCTTTCCGACTACAGCATGTTCTGGAGCAGCGGCTGCTTTCGCATCTACGAGCTGGAGCCGCACACGGAAGCGCCGACTTTCGAGCAGGCGATCGGCTATCTGGATGCCGAAGGGCGCGCCCTGGCCGAGCAGACCCTGAGGCAGTTGATGGACGGGCTCGAGCAGTTCGACATCGAGGTGCGCCTGCTGACCGCCAAGGGCAACCATCGCTGGGTACGGGTCAAGGGCATGGCCGAGCGCGATGGTCGTCAGCTGGTGCGAGTCTATGGCGCGCTGCATGACATCAGTGCGCAGAAGCGCGCCGAGCAGCTGCTGAGCGAGCGCGACGAACGCCTGCGGCTGTTCTTCGAGGCGCCGCTGATCGGCATGGCCCTGACCTCCCCGACCTTTGCCTGGCAGGAGGTCAACTTCAAGCTGTGCAGCATTCTCGGCCGCTCCCGCGAGCAGCTGCAGGCCAGCAGCTGGGCCGAGATCTCCCCGCCCGGCGATCTGGCCGACGAGCAGCTGCTGCTGGATGAGGTACTCGGCGGCATCCGCGAAGGCTACGAGATGGACAAGCGCTTCATCCGCCCGGACGGCTCGCTGGTCTACACCCGCATCAACCTGCGCGCGGTGCGCCATGCCGGCGGCAGGGTCAGCATGTTCCTGCTGCTGGTCGAGGACGTCAGCGCCCGCCGGGTCGCCGATGAGCGCTATCGCATCATGGTCGAGCATGCGCCGGAAGCCATCATGCTGGTGACTCAGCAGGGCGTCATGGTCGACTGCAACGACAATGCCCTGCGCCTGTTCGGCTACCCGCGCGAGCAGCTGCTGGGCAGGACCGTGCAGGAGCTGAGCCCGCCCAAGCAGGCCGATGGCCAGGCCTCGGCGTCGATCGGCCAGCGCTACCTGACGCAGGCGATCGCCGGTGAGGCGCCGGTGTACGAGTGGCTGCACCGCGACAGCGGCGGGCGCCAGATACCCTGCGAAGTGCGCCTGGTGCGCATGCCGGGCGAAGAGCTGCTGATCCGCGGCAGCATCACCGATATTTCCGAACGCCAGCGTTACCAGCGCGAGATCGAACGCCTGGCCTTCAGCGACGAGCTGACCGGCCTGCCCAACCGCCGGCTGCTGCTCGATCGCTTGCAGCATGCGATGGATCGCGAGTTGCGTGAGGGCAGCCTGGGTGCGTTGCTGTTCATCGACCTGGATCATTTCAAGACGGTCAACGACAGCCTCGGCCATCTGGTCGGCGATGGCCTGCTGCGCGAGGTCTCCGGCCGCCTGGCCGGGGAGCTGCGCGCCGAGGACACCCTGGCGCGGATGGGCGGGGACGAGTTCGTGGTGCTGCTCGAGGCGCTCGGCAATGATCCGCAGACCGCCGCCGAGCACGCTGCGGTGACCGCCGAGAAGCTGCTCAGAAGTCTCAAGGGCAGTTGCTTCATCGAGGGACATGAGCTGGCCATCAGCGCCAGTATCGGTATTGCCCTGCATCCGTTCGACGCCCAGGAGGCGGCCGACGTGCTCAAGCAGGCGGATACCGCCATGTACCGGGCCAAGGATGCCGGGCGCAGCGCCCTGCATTTCTTCGCCCCGGAGATGCAGCAGGCCATCGACCAGCGTCTGCAGTTGCAGAGCGAGCTGGGCATGGCCATCGAGCGTTGCCAGCTGCATCTGGTGTTCCAGCCGCAGCTGGCACTGGACGATGGCCGGGTGGTGGGCGCCGAGGTGTTGCTGCGCTGGAGCCATCCGGAGCATGGCGATGTTGCGCCCGGGCAGTTTATCGCCCTGGCCGAGGAAACCGGCCTGATCCAGGAAATCGGCCACTGGGTGCTCGAACAGGCCTGCGCCACCCTGGCGCGCTGGCTGCCGCGCTGGCCGCAGCTGGTGCTGGCGGTCAACCTGAGTCCCCGCGAGTTGCGCCGTGGCGACTGCGTCGAGCGCGTGCGCGCCTGCCTGGCGCGGCACCAGTTGCCGGCCTCGGCGCTGGAGCTGGAAATCACCGAGGGCGTGCTGCTGGAAAACGTCGAGCAGTGCATCGCCAATATGCAGGCGTTGAAAGCCCATGGCGTGCGCTTCGCCATCGACGACTTCGGCACCGGCTACTCGTCGTTGACCTACCTCAAGCGCCTGCCGCTGGACCGGCTGAAGATCGACCGCAGCTTCACCTGGGACATGGAGCGCCAGGCCAATGGCCTGATGCTGGTGCAGACCATCCTGATGATCGCCCATAACCTGGGCCTGGAGTGCGTCGCCGAGGGCATCGAGAACCCGCATCAGTTGCAGCTGCTGCGCGAGCATGGCTGCGCCCTGGGCCAGGGTTACCATTTCAGCAGGCCGCTGGCCGAGGCGCAGTTTTTCCAGTGGGTGGCGCAGCATACCCCGCTGCAGCCCAGCGTCAGCCCGTCGCCCTCGGCCTGAGGCCTAGCCGCGGCCGCGGGTGCGGGTCAGGTTGGGTCGGCCGGTCTTCTCCAGGTACTGGATGACCAGGCCGGCGACGTCCTTGCCGGTGGTGGTCTCGATGCCCTCCAGGCCCGGCGAGGAGTTCACCTCCATCACCAGCGGGCCGTGGTGCGAGCGCAGGATATCCACGCCCGCGACGTTGAGCCCCATCACCCGGGCCGCGCGGATCGCGGTCATGCGTTCCTCCGGGGTGATCTTGATCAGGCTGGCCGAGCCGCCGCGGTGCAGGTTGGAGCGAAACTCGCCGGGCTTGGCCTGGCGCTTGATCGCCGCGATCACCTTGTCGCCGATCACGAAGCAGCGGATATCGGCGCCGCCCGCCTCCTTGATGTACTCCTGGACCATGATGTTCTGCTTGAGGCCCATGAAGGCCTCGATCACCGACTCGGCGGCCTGCTGGGTCTCACACATGACCACGCCGATGCCCTGGGTGCCCTCCAGCAGCTTGATCACCAGCGGTGCGCCGTTGACCATGTGGATCAGGTCGGGAATGTCGTCCGGGGAGTGGGCGAAGCCGGTCACCGGCAGGCCGATGCCCTTGCGCGACAGCAGTTGCAGCGAACGCAGCTTGTCGCGCGAGCGGGTGATCGCCACCGATTCGTTGAGCGGAAACACCCCCATCATCTCGAACTGACGCAGCACCGCGCAGCCGTAGAAGGTCACCGAGGCGCCGATGCGCGGGATCACCGCATCGAAGCCTTCCTGGGGTTCGCCGCGGTAGTGGATCTGTGGCTTGTGGCTGGCGATGTTCATATAGGCCCGCAGGGTGTCGATCACCACCATCTCGTGGCCTCGCTGCTCCCCGGCTTCGACCAGGCGACGAGTGGAATACAGGCGCGGGTTGCGCGATAGCACGGCGATTTTCATGGGGCACCAGGCAGGTCAGCGAGCAGGGGTTTGTCTTGTACATAGGTCAGCGCCGGATTGACCACCAGCTGGCCGTGGATCAGGGCCTTGGAGCCCAGCAGCACGCGGTAGCGCATGGTCTTGCGACAGGTCAGGGTGAACTCCACCGGCCAGGTGCGATCGCCCAGGGTCAGCCGGGTGCGGATCACGTAGCGGCTCTGCACGTGGCCGGTGGAGCTCTTGATGTTCTTCACCGTGACCAGCGGCGCCTCGCAGCGGTGGCGGCGCTGCACCAGGGTGCCGAGGTGGGCGGTAAAGCGCACCCACTGCTCACCGTCGCGCTGGAACGGCTGGATATCGCTGGCGTGCAGGCAGGAGGTGCTGGCACCGGTGTCGATCTTCGCGCGCAGGCCGATCATGCCCAGCTCGGGCAGGTTGATCCATTCGCGCAGGCCGATCACGCTGAGGTGGTCGAAGGTTTTCACGGTTGGCGGACGCCCTCAGGCCGTTGACCCATAGTCCCTGGCATTCTAGTGGTGCGCCGGGACAACTGCATCAGGCAAAATCGCGCTAGAACCAGGGATTTTCATTCGGGAGTACGATGAACGATCACGACGACAAGGTGCGCCTGGACAAGTGGCTGTGGGCCGCGCGCTTCTTCAAGACCCGCGCCCTGGCCAAGGCGGCGATCGAGGGCGGCAAGGTGCATTGCCGCGGCGAGCGCTGCAAGCCGAGCAAGGAGCCGAAGGTCGGCGACCAGTTGGTGATCCGCACCGGCTTCGACGAACGCACCGTGGTGATCCAGGCGCTCTCGGCGGTGCGCCGCGGCGCCCCGGAGGCGCAAGCCCTGTACAGCGAAACCGCCGACAGTATTCTGCGCCGCGAGCAGGCCGCCGCGCAGCGCAAGGCCGGCGCCCTCGGCGTGCAGACCGATGGCCGGCCGAGCAAGAAGCAGCGACGTCAGCTGCACCAGTTCCGCGACGCCCAGGACTGAGTCTTCTCATCGCACCCCGGCGCCTGGCCGGCTAGTCTGTAGCCATGGATCCTCGACCTCAGGAGACGTGCATGGGCATGATGCGTATCAGTCGTCGTCGACTGCTGACCGGGCTGGGCAGCAGTGCGTTGCTGCTGGCCAGTGGCGAGTCGCTGGCCGACCTGCTGGCAACCCCTTTACAGCCGCTCGGGCCTTTCTATCCCGATCGGCTGCCACTGGATCAGGACAACGACCTGCTGCTGGTCGACGGTCGGCAGGGCCAGGCCAGTGGCATCGTGGTGCACCTCTACGGGCGCGTCCTCGATGTCCATGGCGCGCCGCTGGCCGATGCGTTGGTGGAGATCTGGCAGGTCGACGGCAATGGCATCTACCTGCACGGCAAGGACGGCGACCAGGCCAGGCGCGATGCCAACTTCCAGGGCTATGGCCGCTACCTGACCGCCGGCGACGGTCGCTATCGCTTCCGCACCCTGCGTCCGGTGGCTTATCGGGGGCGCGCCCCGCATATTCATTTCGCCGTGACCCTGCCCGGTCGGCCGCGCTTCACCACCCAGTGCTACATCCGCGGCGAACGCTCGAACCAGGGCGACGCCATTCTCAATTCAATCGCCGATCCAAGGGCGCGCGAACGCCTGATCGTGCCCTTCGTGCCATCGGCCGGTGCGGCGGTGGACGAGCAGGTCGCCCGGTTCACTATCGTCCTCGGCCTGACCCCGGCCTCATGAACGTCGCCGACTACCGGGGCGCACTCGGCCGCTCGATCAGCCAGCGGCAATCGCCATGAGAGGGACGTCGCGCAGTCGCTGGATGTGCCTGCTGCTGGCCGGTTGCCTGTGCGCCGCCGTGCAGGCCGAGCCACTGCGCCTGTACACCGAGCAGTATCCGCCGATCAATTACAGCGAGAACGGCCAGCCGACCGGCCTGGCCACCGAGGTGGTGCGCGAGATCATGCGTCGTACCGGGCAGAGTGCGCCGATCAGCGTGGTGCCCTGGGCGCGTGGCTACCAGCAGGCCCAGGTGCGGCCCAATACCGGGCTGTTCGTGACCATGCGCACCGCCGAGCGCGAGCCGCTGTTCAAGTGGGTCGGCCCGCTGGTGCGCAGCGCCACCGGCTTCTATGCCCTGCGCAGCGCCGGCGTGCAGATCGACAGCCTGGCCCAGGCCCGCCAGGCCAGGGCCATAGTGGTGCCGCGCGACTGGTACAGCCATCAATACCTGCGTGCCGCAGGCTTCGCCAACCTGTATCCGGTGGGCGAGCCGTTGCAGATGGTGCGCATGCTCAAGCGTGGGCGGATACAGCTGATGGTGCTGGACAATCTCAGCCTGGCGACCCTGCTCAGGCGGGGCGGCATTGCCGTGGGCGAGGTTGAGCTGGTGTATACCTTCATGCACAGCGACGCCTATATCGCCTTCTCGCCGCAGACCGACGAGGCGCTGATCAACCGCTGGCAGGAGGAACTCGATGACATGAAGGCCGATGGCAGCTTCGCGGCGATCTACCGCAAGTGGTTGCCCAACGAGCCCCTGCCCGGGCCCGCTGCGACGCCGTTGCCCTAGGCGCTCCGGCCCGCCTCAGAGCGGCCAGACCAGCAGCAGCAGGGGCACGCTGACCAGCACCACGAGGATCTCCATCGGCAGCCCCAGGCGCCAGTAGTCGCCGAAGCGAAAGCCGCCCGGGCTGAGGATCAGGGTGTTGTTCTGGTGGCCGATGGGGGTCAGGAACGAGCAGGAGGCGCCTATGGCCACCGCCATCAGCAATGAGTCGGGGTTGACCCCCAGTTGGCTGGCCGCGCTCAGGGCGATCTGACACATCACCGCGGCGGTGGCGGCGTTGTTCATGAAGTCCGAGAGGGTCATGGTCACCACCAGCAGCAGGGTCAGCACTATGACCGGGTTGCCCTGGGCCACGTGCTCCATCAGCAGGCGCGCCAGCAGGTCGGCCGCGCCGCTGCTGGACATGGCGCCGGCCACCGGGATCAGGGCGCCGAGCAGCACCACCACCGGCCAGTCGATGGCCTCGTACACCGCGCGCAGCGGCACCACCCGCATGACCATGTAGGCCAGCACGCCAGCGGCGAAGGCCACCGCGGCCGAGAGCAGGCCAACCGCGGCGGCGGCGACTGCCAGCAGCATGACCGCCAGCGCCAGGCTGGCCCGCGCCGGGTTGGGAATGCTGATGGCGCGGGCGGCCAGGGGCACGCAGGTATAGTCGCTGGCGAACTCGGCGATATCGCCCGGGGCGCCCTGCATCAGCAGCACGTCGGCGCGTTCGATCTCGGTCGAGCGCAGGCGCTTGACCGATCGGTGGCTGTGCCGCGAGATGGCCAGCAGGTTGATGCTGTAGCGGCTGCGCAGGTGGATGCTGCTGGCCGAGCGGCCGATCAGGCGTGAGTCGGGGCGCACCAGCAGTTCCTGCAGCACGCTGTCCTCGTCGCCGTCTTTCTTTTCCACGGGCTTGTCTTCTCGGCTGGCCTTGTCCTGCTTGTCGGCAGCGTCGTCTTCAGCCTTGTCGCTGTCCCGTTTCTCGCGCTCGGCCTCGAGCTTGAGCCCCAGTTTGGCAAGCACATCGCCCAGCGTCTCCGGCTCGGCCTCAATCACCAGCACGTCGTCGGCGCGCAGGATGCGCCTTGGGTTGGGGGCCGACAGGCGCATCTTGTTGCGCACCATGGCGACCACTTGGGCATCGGCCTCATCGAGCATCTGCTCGACCTCGCGCAGGCTCTTGCCCACGGCCTTGGCGCCTTCCTTGACCCGCGCCTCGGTGAGGTAGGTGCCGGTATCGAAACTGGTGACGCTGGCCACCTCGCGGCGGGGCACCAGGCGCCAGCCGAGCAGGGCGATAAAGAGCACGCCGGCGCCAGCCACCGCGACCCCGACCGGACTGAAGTCGAACATGGCGAAGGGCCCGGCGCCGCTCTGGGCGCGGAAGCTGGAGACGATCAGGTTGGGCGGCGTGCCGATCAGGGTGGTCATGCCGCCGAGGATGGTGCCGAAGGCCATCGGCATCAGCACGCGGCCGGGCGGCAGCTCCTGCTTGGCGGCGATCTGCAGGGCGATGGGCATCAGCAGGGCCAGGGCGCCGACGTTGTTCATGAAGGCCGACAGCAGGGCGCCGAGTCCGGTCAAGGCCGCAATCGACAACATGGGCCCGGCGTTGCTGGGCAGGATGCGCTGGGCCAGGGCATTGACCGCACCGGTGCTCTGCAGGCCGTAGCTGAGCACCAGTACGCAGGCGACGGTAATCACCGCCGGGTGGCCGAAGCCGGTGAAGGCCTGCTGTTCCGGCACCAGCCCGGCCAGCACGCAGGCCAGCAACGAGCCGAGGGCGACTATGTCATGGCGCCAGCGCCCCCAGATGAACAGGCCCATGGTGCCCAAGAGAATCGCGAGAATCAGGCCTTGGTCTTGAGTCATGCCAGTTCGGAGTCCTAGAGAGTGCGGCGGGCGCCTACCTTAGCCTAGCGCCAAATCCCCGGCCAATTGCGGTCGGGCGTTCAGACATACTGGGCTGCGGCGTAGCCCGAGGCCCAGGCCCACTGAAAGTTAAAGCCGCCCAGGTGACCGCTGACGTCGAGCACCTCGCCGACGAAATACAGCCCCGGGCTCTTCAGCGACTCCATGGTCTTCGATGAAACCTCACGGGTGTCGACGCCGCCCAGGGTCACCTCGGCGGTGCGGTAGCCCTCGGTGCCGGCGGGCACCAGCTGCCAGTCGGCAAGGCGCTCGGCGATGGCCCTGAGTTCGCCCGGGGTGTACTGCTTCATCGGCTTGCTGACGAACCAGCTGTCGGCCAGCAGGCCGGCCATCTTTTTGGTGAACAGCTCGGCGAGCAGGGTCTTCAGCTCGCTGCTCCCTCGTTCGCGCTGCTGCGTGGCCAGCCACTCGGGCAGGTCGATGTGCGGCAGCAGGTCGATGTGCACGGTGTCGCCGGGCTGCCAGTAGGAGGAAATCTGCAGGATCGCCGGGCCCGACAGGCCGCGGTGGGTGAACAGGATGTTCTCCTTAAAATGCTGGCCGTTGCAGCTGACCAGGCAATCCTCCACCGAGGTGCCGGACAGCTCCGTGCACAGCGTTTTCAACTGCGGGTCGGTGAGGGTGAAGGGCACCAGCCCGGCGCGGGTCGGCAGCACGCTGTGGCCGAACTGCCTGGCCACCTGGTAGCCGAAGCCGCTGGCGCCGAGGGTCGGGATCGACAGGCCACCGGTGGCGATCACCAGCGACTGGCAGGCAAGCTGGCCGGCACTGGTCTGCAGCTGGTAGCCGGCCTGCAGCTTGGCGATCTCCGTCACCGAGGTGTCCAGGTGCAGCGTGACGCCGGCCTCTTCGCACTCGGCCAGGAGCAGGGCGAGGATGTCGCTGGACTTGTTGTCGCAGAACAGCTGGCCGAGCTTCTTCTCGTGGTAGGGCACGCCGTGTTTGGCCACCAGGCCGATGAAGTCCCACTGGCTGTAGCGCGCCAGCGCCGACTTGCAGAAGTGCGGATTCGCCGAGAGGAAGTTGCCCGGCTCGCAGTACAGGTTGGTGAAGTTGCAGCGCCCGCCGCCGGACATCAGGATCTTCTTGCCGGCCTTGTTGGCGTGGTCCAGCAGCAGCACCCGCCTGCCGCGCCCGGCGGCCGTCAGCGCACACATCAAACCGGCGGCGCCGGCGCCGACAATCACCACATCCGTCTGTTGCACAAGCCGCACCCCGAAAAACACCGGCGGCGCCGCCCGCGCGGCGCCAATCAGCGCGCATCTTACCCGAAGGCGCGCAGGCGGTGAGGGCGAGGCGTCGGGTGGAGACGCAAGGGCCGGGGCTGGCGGTGCGGTTCGCCCACCCGGCGGCCGCGTGACTTCAGCTGCACTTCCTGGCCACGATGAACACCGATTCCTTCCCCGGTTGCCACTGACGCTCGACGCTGAAGCCGGCATTGGTCAATAGCGCCACCAGCGCCTGCTTGCTGAGTCGGTTCACATAGGGGGCCAGGCCCAGCCACTGCAGGAGCGCAATGGCCAGGCGCCAGAACAGATTCAGCTCGGCGACCAACGCGGTGCTGGAGACGAAGATGCCATCGGGCTTGAGCAGTTCACGCACCCTGGCAACGGCCGCGTCCGGGTCGTCGAGCAGGTGCAACACGTTGAGTCCCAGCACCGCGTCAAAACTCTCGGCCTCCAGGTCCAGGCTGGTCAGGGTGCCCTGCTGAAAACTGATGTTGGCCAGTCCCGCGCTCCGCGCCTTGCTCCGGGCGATCTCCAGCATCTTGCCGGAGATATCGGTCGCGATGATCTGCCGGACGTGCGCGGCATGGATCATCGCGGTACTGCCGGTGCCGCAGCCGAACTCCAGTACGCGCCAGTCCGGCCGCAAGTACGCCTGGGTGATGGCCAGCTTCTCTTGATAGGTTCGCTCGTCCCGAATCGGGCTTCTGGCGTAACGATGGGCGCTTTTGTCCCAGAACTCCTGCGATCCCTTCACTTGGCTATCCCTCTGTTTGGCCGCCAATGGCCCTTATCTGCCCGCGCCGATCAGGACGCCGGCGCGCGATGCCGTCCATGCACCACTGCTGGGCGATAAGCTTTCCTGCCCAGCTCCGTCTGGTCTGCCGGCGCGAAGCGCTATGCCCATTGCGCAGGCAAAACCTGCCTGCTGCGTACCGGCGAAGCTAGTCAGTGGTTCAGCCGTTGTCCAATCTGCAGCGCATCGGTTACCGCCCTTGGCGATAGCTCAGCGTACTCGCGTGCCAGATAGCGGTTGCCAGGAGTCGGCTTCCGGTGGTTCAGTACGGCTACAACGATAAGACTCGCAGGTTGCTCGGATTCGACGGCCGCGACGAGTCGCCGCCCCTTGACCTTGTGGACAGCCCGCCATGAACGGATTGCGCGTGTGGTTGTTGTTGCTTGCGCTGACACCGCTGGGCCTGGCGGCGCAGCCCCTGCGCCTGGTGGCCAGTCCCTGGCCGCCATTCAACGACCGTACCCTGACCAATAACGGCCTGGCATCGGACCTGGTCAGTACCGCGCTGGCCAAGGCCGGTTATGCCACCGCCTACGCCGAAGTGCCCTGGGCCAGGGCCGTGAAGGGCTTGCGCCAGGGCCGCTACGATGTGCTGATCAACGCCTGGTACAGCGATGAGCGCAAAGCGTTCGGATATTTTTCCCAGTCCTATCTGATCAATCGCATCAGCTTCCTGCGGCGCAAGGGCGCAGCAGTGGACTATCGAGAGCTGGCCGACCTCTATGCCTATCGGATAGCGGTGATGCGCGACTATGCCTACTCCCGCGAGTTCGATGCCGACCCGCTGCTGAGCAAGGTCATTGTCAGCAGTTTCGAGAGCGGCGCGCGCATGGTCTCCGCCGGGCGGCTGGACCTGATGCTGGAGGACGAACTGGTCGCGCGCTATCACCTCGGCCGCGAGTTGAACGATATCCGCGATCGGTTGGAGTTCGTGCCGCAGCCGCTCAGAGAGAACGGTTTGCATATCCTGGTCAGCCTGAATCGTCCCGACCATCGGCGTATCGCCGAGGCCTTCAATCGCACCATCGAAGCGATGCGCGAAGATGGCAGCTATGCGGCGATCTTCGCCCGTCATGGCCTGCAATAGCCGACTTACCTGCAGACGCCAGTCGCGCCGCCACGCGAGCGGCTAGTATTGGTAAACCATTCGCAACGGGTCATTCACCATGAATGTGCTGCGCGCTTGCTGTTGTGTGCTGGCGCTGCTGGGTTGGGGCAGCACCAGCGCCGAGACCTTGCGCCTGGCGGCGAACTTCTGGCCGCCGTTCACCGATGAGTCGGCGCTGAACAACGGGGTCGCCAGCGACCTGGTCACGACCGCGCTGGCACGAGCCGGCTACGCCAGCCAGTACGAGGAAGTGCCCTGGGAGCGCGCGGTGCGTTTTCTGCAGCGGGGCGAGTTCGACGGGCTGGTGGGGGCCTGGTTCAGCGAGGAGCGGGCGCTCTACGGCCACTTCTCCAAGCCCTACCTGATCAACCGGATCCGCCTGTTGCAGCGCAAGGGCCGCGGTATCCAGTTCCGCCGGCTGTCCGACCTCTACCCCTACCGGATCGCGGTGGGACGCGGTTACGCCTATTCCCCCGAGTTCGACAACGATCCGCGCTTGCGCAAGTCCGTGGTCGGCGGTTTCATCAATGCCGCGCGCATGCTCAGTCGCGGCCGAGTGGATCTGACCCTGGAAGACGAGCTGGTCGCCCGCTATTACTTCAGTCGCGAGCTGCGCGATATCCGTGACCAGCTCGAGTTCCTGCCGCAGCCGTTGAGCGAGAGCAGTCTGCATCTGCTGGTCAGGCGCAGCCACCCCGATCACCAGCGGATCGTCGAGGCCTTCGACCAGGCCATCGCGGCCATGCATGCCGACGGCAGCTACGCGGAGATTTTCCGCCGCCACGGCCTGCAGTGAGCGCGGGCTGCAGGCGACTCCTGGCGAGCCCGCGTCGCGGCCCGAGCTAAAGGGTCAGGCTCAGCTGGCCGAGCAGGGCGCCGGGCAGCAGGCTCGAGCCGTTGTGGCGCTCGCGGTAGGTGCGGGTCGACAGGCTCAGCTCGCGCTCACGGGTCAGGCTCTCGAGCTGGCTGCCGAGCAGGCGGTACAGGCTGTCGTCGAAGCGCATGCTCGCCAGTGGCGCCTGGATGTGCCCGTCCTCGACCCAGAAGCAGGCGAAGCGGGTCATGCCGGTGATGCGCGCGGCCGGGCGGTCGGAGTAGTTGAGGTACCACAGGTTGCCGATATACAGACCAGTGCCGAGGCGGGCGAGGATTTCGTCCTGGGTCAGCTCGCCGCCGGCCATGGCCAGCGACTCCGGGCTCTCCCAGGCACTGGCGCCATTGGCCGGCAGGCCGTACTCGGCGGCGCTGCGGGCGCTGACCAGGGGCTCGCCGGGCCGGCCGGCGCGGATCAACTCGAGGTCGCGGCGCGGATAGCCTTCGTCGAAGAAGCCTGGGGTCAGGGCGCCCGTGACCTGTTCCTGCAGGTGCAGCAGCGGGCTGAGGCGGGCCTCGCCACTGTGCAGGCGCTGCAGCGGACAGTCCTTTTCGGCCAGGGCGCGGGCGGAGAAGCCGCCCCAGCCGAGCAGCTCGAGAATCTCCTGCAGCGCGGCCGGCGCCAGGTAGGCGCGGTAGGTGCCAGGCTGCAGGGTGCACACGGGGCGGCCGAGGTAGGCCAGCTGTTCGCGGCCCTGCGCCAGGCGCCGGGCCAGCGCCTCGGCATCCCAGCGCTGGCCGGCGTACTGGGCCTTGAGCGCCTGGCCGTTGGCGTGGAACAGGCTCCAGTCGAAATTGAAGCTGCTCGCCTGGTGCCAGCCGAAGGCCCCCGCCGAGCTGGCGAAGCCGCGGCTGAGCGGGCCGGCGGCGTAGAAGCCGACCAGATCGAGGTCGCCGGCCTCCCGGCCGATCTGTTCGACCAGCGCGGCGCTGTCCGGCAGCGGCTCGAGTTGCACCACCTGGCTGCGCCAGGCGTCGCGATTGAACTGCAGGTAGGGATCGGCCGCCAGCATCGGCAGCAGCTGGCGCAGCTGGTCCAGGGCGTCGGCCAGGCGCCGACGATCCTCCTCGGGCGTGGCGCCTAGGCTGAGCTGCAGCTCGGCGTGGCGCCCGTCGCGGATCAGCCGCAGGCTCAGGCTGGCCTGCTGCACCTGGCCGGCCTGGCGCACCCGCGCCTGGTTGAAGCGGATGAACTCGGAGGATTCGGCGCTGTAGCCGAGGCAGAAGTCCTCGCCGGCGGCCAGGGCGCCGCGCAGCCACTCGGTCAGGGCTTCGAACTGGGCCAGCGGGTCCATCAGGCATCCCCCCCGAACACGTCGACCGCGGCGAACACGCAGGCCGGGGTGGCGTGGCCGACCCGGATCACCTGGTTCGGTTCGCCCTTGCCGCAGTGCGGGGTGCCGAGCACCTCGCGGGTGCCGGCGTCGCCGACCGCCTTGAGCGAGCGCCAGAACCGGCTGGAGGTGCCGCGGTAGTTGGGGTTCTTGACCACCCCGCGCAGCTCGCCGTGCTCGATCAGCTGGCCCCATTCGCAGCCGAACTGGAACTTGTTGCGCGCGTCGTCGATCGACCAGGAGCGGTTGCTGGCCATCAGGATGCCGTGCTCGATGCCGGCGATCAGCTGCGCCAGGCTGTGCTGGCCCGGTTCGATATTGAGGTTGGCCATGCGGTCGATCGGTGGGCGGTTCCAGCTGCAGGCGCGGCTGTTGGCCACCCCCGGCAGGCCGCTGCGCGCCTGTGACAGGGCGCCGCCCAGGGGGCGCAGGAGCACGCCGTCGCGGATCAGGTACTGCTTGCGCGCCGGGCTGCCGTCGTCGTCATGGCCGTAGCTGGCCAGCTCCTCGGGGATGGACGGATCGAAGGTCACGTTGAGCAGCGGCGAGCCGTACTGCAGGCGGCCGAAGTCGCTTGGCTGGACGAAGCTGGTGCCGGCGAAGTTGCGTTCGTCGCCGAGGATGCGGTCCAACTCCAGCGGGTGGCCGATCGATTCGTGCAGTTGCAGGATCATCTGGTCCGGCATCAGCAGCAGCTCGCGCGCACCGCTCGGGGTATTGGGCGCCAGCAGCAGCTGCAGGGCCTGCTCGGCGACCCGAGGCGCAGCGCCGACCAGGCCCAGGCGCTCGATCAGCTCGGCACCGCCCTGCTGGCCGAGGTGGGCGCCGCCGAGGTGGCGGGTCTGGCTGTCCTGGCCGTCGTAGGCGGTGACGCCCAGGTGCGGGTAGACGAAGCGCTGGGCTTGGCGCAGCTGGGCGCCGCTGGTGTTGAGGTAGAGCTGCTCGACCCAGGTCAGCTCGAGGCCGACCCGCCAGCTGACCAGGCGCGGGTCGCGGGGCACGGCGGCAGACTCGGCGGCCAGCAGTTGGTAGCACTCGGCGAGGGTGGGAAACACCTGCTCCAGATTGGGCGACAGGTAGTCGCCGCGAGCGCTGGACGGCGCCAGCTCGGGCAGCTCGAGCAGGGCGCGCGGGGCGATTCGGCGGGCCAGTTCGCAGGCCCGGTCCAGCGCGGCCTGCAGGCCCCGGCGCGACAGGTCGCTGGTCGCCGCGTAGGCCTCGACCCCGGCCAGGCGCACGCTGAGCATGGCACCCTGGTCGCGGCTCAGGCGCGGCGGCTCGGCCACCTGCTTGCGCACCACCAGCTGCTGGTGGTCCTCGCGCACGTAGCGCAGCGACCAGTGCTCGGCGTCGCAGCGCAGGGCGGCGAAGTGCTGCTGGAGCGTGGCGAAGGACTCGAACATGCGCGGATTCCTGTCAGCTCTGCCGCGCGCCGGCGCGAAGGGCCCGGCGGCTGGCGGCGATCGATGGCGTCTGCTTGCATGATTGCGCGAAGCGCGCTGGTGCGACAAGGGCGGACGGATCGCCGCGCGCCGGGCCGCCGGCCGCGGCGTGCGCCCGGCGGCGGCAGCGCTACTGCCAGATGCTCAGGCCGCGGCCCCGGCGCTTGGCCTGGTAGAGGCGCAGGTCGGCCTGGTGCAGCAGGCTCTCGAGGTCCTCGGCGGCGCCGTGATGGATGCCGGCACTGAACGACAAGGGCGGCGCGCCGGTGGCGTAGTGCAGACCGGCGCAGGTGCGGCGCAACTGGTCGAGGGCCGCGGCCAGGGCGGCGCCGTCCAGGGCGCTGAGCAGGGCGAACTCCTCGCCACCGAGGCGACCGAGCAGGGCGTCGGGAAAGGCCGCGGCCAGGGCGCGGGCGAACACCACCAGGGCGCTGTCGCCGCTGGCATGGCCGTGCTCGTCGTTGATCCGCTTGAACAGGTCGAGGTCGAGCATGGCCACGCTGAGCGGCTGGTTGCCACGCTGGGCCCGGCGGATCTGCTCCAGGCCGTGCTCGTAGAAGGCGCGGCGGTTGTTCAGGCCGGTCAGGGCATCGAACTGCGCCGCCTGCTTGAGCGCGCGCATCAGGTCGCGGCGCTCCAGGGTCGAGATCACTCGGCAGTTCAGCTCTTCCGGGCAGAACGGCTTGCGCAGGAAGTCGTCGGCACCGTGCTTGATGAACTTGGCGTTGAGCGAACCCTTGGCGTCGGCCGACAGGCCGATGATGATCAGTTCGTTGCGCTTCATCTGCTGGCGCAGCAGCTTGACCAGCTCGAAGCCGCTGAGGCCCGGCATGCTGTGGTCGACCACCAGCAGGTCGATGTCCGGCTGCTGCTGGAGGATGCGCAGGGTCTCGTCGCCGTCGCAGGCATCGATCAGCTGGAAGCGGTGCGGCGCGAGCACATGGCGGATGTAATGGCGGGTGGCATCGGAATCCTCGGCGATGAGGATCTTCACCTGGCTGTTGCTTTCCAGGCGGTGCAGCAGGCGGAAGGCGTATTCGTAGGAGTGCTGGCTTTCCTTGAGCACGTAGTCGACCACGCCCTTGAGCAGCAACTCGTCGCGCCGCTGCTCGTTATAGGAGCCGCTGAGGACGATGCACGGCAGGCGGTAGCGCATCACCAGGTCGACGCTCTCGCCGTGCGGCGCGTCGGGCAGGTGCAGGTCGACGATGGCGGCGAAGAACAGCTCGGCGGAAGTCTCCAGCATCACCTCGGCCTCGGCCAGCGAGGCGCAGAACAACGGCTGCAGGTCGGGCTCCTGGCGGAACAGGTGTTCGAGGATCTTCAGCACCAGCGGACTGTCTTCGATGACCAGAATATTGCGCACGGGATGCCCCTGTTCTTGTTACACCGCCGCTTCCAGTTACGGCATGGGTTGGAAAGGGGCTAGAGCGTGCGCACGCGCAGCGAACGGCCCTTGATCTTGCCTTCGCCGAGGCGCTTGAGCGCCTGCTTGGCGATGCCGCGCTCGACCGCCACGTAGGCCTGGAAGTCGAAGATGGCGATCTTGCCGACCTGGGCGCCGGGGATGCCGGCCTCGCCGGTCAGCGCGCCGAGGATGTCGCCGGGGCGCAGCTTGTCCTTGCGCCCGGCGCCGATGCACAGGGTAATCATCGGCGGCTGCAGCGGCTCGCCGGCCTGGGCCTTGAGGCTGCTCAGCGGCTGCCAGTTGAGCGGGCTCTTCTGCAGGGTCTCGATGGCCTGGGCGCGGTGGCCCTCGGCCGGGGCGACCAGGCTCACCGCCAGGCCCTTCTCGCCAGCACGGCCGGTGCGGCCGACGCGGTGGATGTGGATCTCCGAGTCGCGCGCCAGCTCGACGTTGATCACCATGTCCAGGGCGTCGATGTCCAGGCCGCGGGCGGCCACGTCGGTGGCCACCAGCACCGACAGGCTGCGGTTGGCGAACATCGCCAGGACCTGGTCGCGGTCGCGCTGCTCCAGGTCGCCGTGCAGCGCGGCGGCGGAAATGCCGTGGGCGGCCAGGTGGTCGACCAGCTCCTGGCACTGCTGCTTGGTGAAGCAGAAGGCCACGCAGGATTGCGGGCGGTAGCTGGCGAGCAGCTTGAGCACCGCGTCCAGGCGCTGCTCGGGGGCGATCTCGTAGAAGCGCTGTTCGATCTGGCTGTCGTCGTGCAGGGCCTCGGCCTTGACCTGCTGCGGGTCGCGCATGAAGGCCGCGGCCAGCTGCTTGATGCCGGCCGGGTAGGTGGCGGAGAACAGCAGGGTCTGCCGGCGCGCCGGGGTCTGGCCGATGATCTCGGCGATGCTGTCGTAGAAGCCCATGTCGAGCATGCGGTCGGCTTCGTCGAGCACCAGGGTATTGAGCCCGTCGAGCTTGAGGGTGCCCTTGGCCAGGTGCTGCTGGATGCGCCCCGGGGTGCCGACGATGATCTGTGCGCCGTGCTCGAGCGAGCCGATCTGCGGGCCGAAGGGCACGCCGCCACACAGGGTCAGCACCTTGATGTTGTCGCCGGCGCGGGCCAGGCGGCGGATTTCCTTGGCCACCTGGTCGGCCAGCTCGCGGGTCGGGCACAGCACCAGCGCCTGGCAACCGAAGTAGCGCGGGTTGAGCGGGTTGAGCAGGCCGATACCGAAGGCCGCGGTCTTGCCGCTGCCGGTCTTGGCCTGGGCGATCAGGTCCAGGCCCTTGAGCATCACCGGCAGGCTCTGCGCCTGGATCGGGGTCATCTGCGCGTAGCCGAGCGACTCGAGGTTGGCCAGCATGGCGGCGGACAGCGGCAGGGAATTGAAGGCGGTGGATGGCACGGGGCGGACCTGAAAAAACGAAATGGCGCGCAGTGTAGCAGGCGCGGGCCGCGGCGGTGACGTGCGGCGACCGGGGGACGCCACTTTAGTCGCCAGATTGCCGCTGTTCGCCGCGCAGGACGGCGATGCGCGCGTCCTTGTCGTCCCACAGCCGGCTGACCCAGCCCTGCAGCAGGCGGCGGAACGCCGGGTCGTTCTGGTAGTCGCCCTGCCACAGTGCCGGTTCCAGGGGGCGGGTCCGGATATCGACGATGACCCTGGGCAGCTGGCCGCTGATCAGGTCCCAGAAGCCGGGAATCCGCTGGCCCGGGTAGACCAGGGTGACGTCGAGCACCGCATCCAGCTGCTCGCCCAGGGCGGCCAGGACGAAGGCCACGCCGCCGGCCTTGGGTTTGAGCAGGTAGCGATAGGGCGAGCCCTGCTCGGCCTGCTTGGTCGGGGTGAAGCGGGTGCCTTCGAGGTAATTGACCACGGTCACCGGCAGGTCCTTGAACTTCTCGCAGGCGCGCTTGGTGATCTCCAGGTCCTGGCCGGCCAGCTCCGGGCGCCTGGCCAGCTTGGCCTTGGAGTGGCGTTTCATGAAGGGGTAGTCCAGCGCCCAGAAGGCCAGGCCGAGGAAGGGCACCCAGATCAGCTGCTGCTTGAGGAAGAACTTGAAATAGGGGGTCTTGCGGTTGAGGGCCTGCACCAGCGCCGGGATGTCGACCCAGGACTGGTGGTTGCTGATCACCAGGTAGGAGGTGTCGCGGCGCAGCTCGGCGCCGCCGCGGATATCCCAGACGGTCGGCAGCAGGGCGGCGAAGATCAGCTTGTTCAGCTCGGCCCAGGTCTCGGCCACCCACATCACCCCGCGCGAGCAGGCGGCCTTGGCGGCCCGTCCGGGCAGGACGAACTTGCCCAGGGCGATCAGCAGCAGCGGGCCGATCAGGGCCAGGGTATTGAGCAGCAACAGCAGGATGACGCTCAGGCCGGTCAGCAGGGGGCGCATGGTGACTCCTTTGCGGTGCGCGTTGCGCGCCATCATAGGCAGGCCGGCCGGCGAGCTCCAGCGCACGGCGGCGGTGCCGGCGCAAAAATAGCGCCTGGAGAGGGGCCGGCGTGCACGGCCATGGCTTATGCTTGGTTCGCACACCTGTCCTGGCCGTGGTCACCTCAATGCTCAAGCGGATCGCCGTTGCCGAGTTGCTCGAAGGGATGTTCATTCATGAGTTCTGCGGCTCCTGGATGGAGCACCCGTTCTGGAAGACGCGCTTCCTGCTCGACTCCGCCCGGGATCTGCAGCGCATCCGCGACAGCGCCATTCGCGAGGTTTGGATCGACACCCGCAAGGGCCTCGACCTGCCGGCCGGGCAGACCCTCGAGCAGGTGCGGGTCGAGACCGATGCGCTGCTGCTGGCTGCCGAGCCGAGCGTGGCCGTGGCGTTCGAGGCCAAGACGCTGGATGAGGAGATCGAGCATGCAGCGAGGCTCTGCCTGAGTTCCAAGGCAGCGGTCATGGCGATGTTCGGCGATGCGCGCATGGGCCGGGCCGTGGATGTCGGCCAGGTGAGCGATCTGGTCGACCAGATATCCGCCTCGGTCATGCGCCAGCCCAATGCCCTGATCAGCCTGGCGCGGCTGAAGAACGCCGATGAATACACCTACATGCACTCGGTCGCGGTCTGCGCCCTGATGATCGCCCTGGCCCGCCAACTCGGCTTGCCCGAGGAGCAGGTGCGCGAGGCCGGGATGGCCGGGCTGCTGCACGACATCGGCAAGATGGCTGTGCCCGACAGGCTGCTGAACAAACCGGACAAGCTCAGCGACAGCGAGTTCGCCACCATGCGCCGGCATCCCGAGGCGGGGGTGAATATCCTGCTGGAGAGTGGGCAGGTCAGCGAACTGGTGCTGGATGTCTGTCTGCATCACCACGAGAAAGTCGATGGCAGCGGCTACCCACATCGCCTGGCCGGCGAACGGATCAGCCTGTTCGCGCGCATGGGCGCGGTCTGCGACGTCTACGACGCCATTACCTCCGATCGGCCCTACAAGAAGGGCTGGGGGCCTGCCGAGTCGATCCGCAAGATGGCCGAGTGGAGCAAGGGCCACTTCGATGAGCGGGTGTTCCAGGCGTTCGTCAAGACCGTCGGGATTTATCCGACCGGCTCGCTGGTCAGGCTGCAGAGCGGTCGCCTGGGGGTGGTGCTGGAGCAGCACGGGCAGTCGCTGCTGACCCCGCGGGTCAAGGTGTTCTTCTCGCTTGCCGGCAGGATGCCGATCGCACCGCGGGTCATCGACCTGGCTGCACTCGAAGGGCAGGACAAGATCGTCGGCCGCGAGTCGGCCGCCGACTGGGGCTTTCGCCACCTCGACGAGTTGTGGACGGGCCTGCCAGTGAATTGACGCCAGTGGTGCGGCTCAATTCTTGCTACACGGGTTCTTTGCCGCATCCGCTGCCGGGGTGCGCGGGATTCGTTGAGGTGTCGTTATGACCGGAGTACTCAAACCTGGGGTTCGTGTGCTGGAGCGTTTCAGCTTCGCGCGCAAGTTTCAGTTGCTGTTCGTCTTGTTCGCCCTGCCGCTGGGCTACGCCCTCTGGGTGATCAGCAGCGATCACCTGGCGCGCCTGAGCCTGATCGATCGCGAGCTCATGGGCATGCGCGGGGTGCAGGCGCTGGGCTCGGTGCAGCAGGCGCTGCTCGAGCAGCGCACCCTGCTGGCGCGCTGGAAGGGCACCGACAAGCCGGCCGAGGCCCTGTTGCAACAGCGCGCAGCGGCCCTGGACGAGGCCCTGCAACAGGCCGCGGCTGAGTTGGAGCAGGCGCCCCTGAGCGCCCAGGCGCGCCAGCAATTGGCCGAGCTGCAGGCGCTGCGCGCCGGGCTGGCGGTGGCCGAAGTGGGAAAAATAGCGCTACCGGACGGCCTGGAACGTTACCAAAAGACCCTGTTGCAGCTGATGACCCTGCGCGAGCAGCTGGCCACCGACAGCGGCCTGATCCTCGACCCCAGCCTCGACAGCTACCTGATGATGGAACAGCTGACCTTCATTCTGCCGCGCCTGCTGGAAAACCTCGGCAGCTTCGCCAGCCAGGGCTATGGCGCGGTGGTGTCCGAGCATTTCACCCTGCAGAGCCGGGTGCTGATCCGCGACCTGCGCCGCGGCCTGGACGAGTCCCTGGCGCAGCTGGTCAAGGCGCGTGCGGCCCTCGGCCAGTTCGACTCGTCGGCCGCCGGGCAGCTGCAGGCCCCCTTCGCCGATACCGAGCAGGCCATGCAGGCGTTTCTCGGCGAAATCGACCGGGACATGTTCGAGGCCAACCCCATGACCCTGACCCCGCAACAGTTCATTCAGCGGGTGGACACCCTGCAGGGACAACTGGCCGCCTTGCAGCAGGCGCTCTACCGACAGTTCGCCGCCAGCCTGGGTGACTACCGCCAGCAGGCCAAGGGCGAAATGCTCTGGGTGATCGGTGTATTCGCCGTGCTCACCGCACTGGCGCTCTATGTGCTGTTCTGCCTGAATGCCTCGATCCGGCGCAGCACCGCCGCCATCATCGAGGCCGCCCAGGGCCTGCGCGATGGCGACCTGCGGGTACAGATGCAGGTGCACGGCGAGGATGATCTGGCGGGTATCGCCGCGGCGCTGAATACCGCGGTGCTGCAGCTGCGCGACTCGCTGCAGGGGGTCGACCGCGAGAGCCAGCAGCTCGGTGGCACCGTGCAGCTGCTCAGTGGCCAGGCGCAGAGCGCCCTGGCGGCGGTCGAGCAGCAGCAGGGGCAGATGAGCCAGATCGCCGCCGCCGCGACCCAGATGGCGGCCACCGCGCAGAGTGTGGCGCAGAGCTGCGAAGAGGCCGCGGTGGAAGCCGGGCACACCCGCGAGATCGCCGACCAGAGCAACCAGCGCAGCGTGCGTACCTCGGCCAGCATGCGCCAGCTCAGCAGCAGCCTGGGCAGCAGCGCCGCGACCCTGCAGCAGTTGCGCGAGCAGACCGAGCAGATCACCCGGGTGGTCGACGTGATCAAGGGTATCGCCGAGCAAACCAATCTGCTGGCGCTCAATGCCGCGATCGAGGCTGCCCGCGCCGGTGAGCAGGGCCGCGGCTTCGCCGTGGTCGCCGACGAGGTGCGCTCGCTGTCCCAGCGCACCCAGAATTCCACCGCGGAAATCGCCGAGACCGTGGCCAACCTGCATAGGGTGGTCGGCCAGTCGGTGACCCTGATGGAGGAGGCGGTGCGTCAGGCCGAGGGCGATGTCGGCAGCGTGCTGGCCATGGGCGAGGACCTGGCCGGGATCGTCGAGTCGGTGCAGCGGGTCAGCGACCGCCTGGCGCAGATCGCCACCGCCGCCGAGCAGCAGGCCGCCACCGCCGATGAGGTCAGTGGCAGCATCCAGCAGGTCGACCAGGGTGCCAGCGCCTTGCTCGACGGTGCCCAGGCGGTCAGCAGCGCCGCCGAGCAGCTGCGCCGCGGCAGCGATGGCCTGGCGCAGAACACCGGGCGCTTCCAGCTGAACTGAGGCGCCGGCGCGGATCGCGTTGCCCAATGGCCACCCCCTTGACGCCGGGGGTGGCCTGACGCAGTCTGCCGGCCCTGACCGCCACCGAGCAGGACGCCCGATGCCGCACATTCTGATCGTCGAAGACGAAGTCGCAATCGCCGATACCCTGGTCTATGCCCTGCAGGCCGATGGCTTCAGCACCCAGTGGCTGGGCCTGGCCGGTCAGGCCCTGGAGGCCCTGGCGCGCGAGTCGTTCGACCTGGTGATCCTCGATGTCGGCCTGCCGGATATCAGCGGTTTCGAGGCGTGCAAGCGCCTGCGCCGGTTCTCCGAGGTGCCGGTGATCTTCCTCACCGCGCGCAGCGAGGAAATCGACCGGGTGGTGGGCCTGGAGATCGGCGCCGACGATTACGTGGTCAAACCGTTCAGCCCGCGCGAGGTGGCTGCCCGGGTCAGGGCCATCCTCAAGCGGGTCGGGCCGCGGTCGGTCGGGCCGCACCCGGTCGGGCCGCAGCCG
Organism: Pseudomonas zhanjiangensis; assembly: GCF_041027545.1. Classification (NCBI taxonomy): domain Bacteria; kingdom Pseudomonadati; phylum Pseudomonadota; class Gammaproteobacteria; order Pseudomonadales; family Pseudomonadaceae; genus Pseudomonas; species Pseudomonas zhanjiangensis. The sequence goes on from NZ_JBFTEG010000009.1 coordinate 39,416, forward strand.
GCTGGGCAGCATCCGGCCGAACCGGGGCCGGCGACGGACGCGGCGTTTCGCATCGACCTGCAGCGCTACCAGATCCACTACCACGGCCAGCTGCTCAATCTGACCCGCCACGAGTTCCGCCTGCTGCAGGCGCTGCTGGCCCAGCCCGAGCGGGTGTTCAGCCGCGCGCAGCTACTCGACGCCCTGGGCGTGGCCAGCGATGCCGGCTACGAGCGCAGCGTCGACAGCCACATCAAGAGCCTGCGCGCCAAGCTGCGCCTGGTGGCCGCGGCCGAGGAACCGATCCGGACCCATCGCGGCCTGGGCTACAGCTACCAGCCGGAGCACTGAGATGCCGCTGGGCGTGCGCATCTTCCTGGTCTACTTCCTGTTCGTCGGCCTGGCCGGCTGGTTCGTCCTGAGCACGGTGATGGACGAGATTCGTCCCGGGGTGCGCCAGTCCACCGAGGAAACCCTGGTCGACACCGCCAACCTGCTGGCGGAAATCATCCGCGACGACCTCAAGGCCGGCAGCCTCGCTCAGGGCCGGCTGCCGGAGCTGCTCCAGGCCTATGGCCAGCGCCGGCCGCAGGCGCAGATCTGGGGGGTGGACAAGACCCGGGTCAACCACCGCATCTATGTCACCGACGAGCGCGGCATCGTCCTGCTCGACTCCAGCGGTGCGGCCGTGGGCGCGGACTACTCGCGCTGGAACGACGTCTACCTGACCCTGCGCGGCGAGTACGGCGCCCGCTCGACCCGCGAGAACCCGGGCGACCCGGACTCCTCGGTGATGTACGTGGCCGCGCCGGTGCTCGATGGCGAGCGGATCATCGGGGTGGTCTCGGTGGCCAAGCCGAACCGCACCCTGCAGCCCTATATCGAGCGCTCGCAGCAGCGCCTGGGCTGGCTCGGCGGCGGCCTGGTCGGCCTCGGCCTGCTGATCGGCGGCCTGCTGTCCTGGTGGCTGAGCGCCTCGCTGCGCCAGCTGACCCGCTACGCCCAGGCGGTCAGCGCCGGCCAGCGGGCGCAGGTGCCGGCCCTGCACGGCGGCGAGCTGGCGCAGCTGGCCGCGGCGCTGGAGCGAATGCGCAGCGAACTGGAGGGCAAGGCCTACGTCGAGCGCTACGTGCATACCCTGACCCACGAGCTGAAGAGCCCGCTGGCGGCGGTGCGCGGCGCCGCCGAACTGCTCGACGGCGAGATGCCGAGCGAGCAGCGTCGACGCTTCGTCGCCAACATAGACCAGGAAAGCGCACGCATGCAGCAGCTGATCGAGCGCCTGCTCAACCTGGCCCAGGTGGAGCAGCGCCAGGGCCTGGAGGAGCGGGTCGCGGTGCCGCTGCGAGCGCTGCTCGAGGAGCGGCTGCAGGCCCAGGCCGCGCGTATCCAGGCGGCCGGGTTGCAGCTGGACAACCGCATTGCTGCCGAGCTGGCGGTACGCGGCGAGCGTTTTCTGCTGCGCCAGGCCCTGACCAATCTGCTGGACAACGCCCTGGACTTCAGCCCGCCCGGCGGCCTGATCCGCCTCGCCGCCGAGGTCCGCGACGGCCAGGTCGAGCTGCGCCTGTTCAACCAGGCCGAGGCGATTCCCGACTACGCCCTGGGGCGCCTGTGCGAGCGCTTCTACTCGCTGCCACGCCCGGCCAGCGGGCGCAAGAGCACGGGGCTGGGGCTCAACTTCGTCGAGGAGGTGGCGCAGCTGCACGGCGGCGCGCTGCACATCGGCAATGTCGAGGGCGGGGTCGAGGTCAGCCTGAGCCTGCCGCGCGCCTGAGCCCTGGCGGCAATGTCACAGCAGCAGGATGCTGGCCAGGCCGAGGAAGGCGAAGAAGCCGACGATATCGGTCACCGTGGTCAGGATCACGCTGCCGGCCAGCGCCGGGTCGATGCCCATGCGTTCGAGCAGCAGGGGGATGCCCCAGCCGGCCAGGGCCGCACACAGCAGATTGATCAGGATGGCGCTGCCAAGCACGGCGCCCAGGCCCCAGTGATCGAACCAGGCCACGGCCAGCAAGGCGATGACCAGGGCCCATAACACGCCGTTGAGGATCGATACCCCCAGCTCGCGGTTGAGCAGGATGCGCAGATTGCCTTTCTGCACCTGGCCCAGGGCCAGGCCGCGGATCACCAGGGTCAGGGTCTGGCTGCCGGCGATGCCGCCCATGCTCGCCACGATCGGCATCAGTACGGCCAGCGCCACCAGTTGTTCGAGGGTGGCCTGGAACAGGCCGATCACCCAGGCGGCACTGAAGGCGGTGATCAGGTTGATGCCCAGCCAGACCGCGCGGCGCCGCGAGCTGACCATGACCGGGGCGAAGATATCCGCCTCGTCATCCAGACCGGCCATCTGCATCAGGGTGCGCTCGGTGTCTTCGCGCATCAGGTCGGCGACGTCGTCCAGGGTGATGCGGCCAATCACCCGGTTGTGCTCGTCCACCACCGGAGCAGATAGCAGGTCGAGCTCCTTGAAGAGGCGGTCGACCTCGCTGTCCGAGGCGCTGGCGGCAATGCCGACAATATTGCGGTCCATCAGCTCGGCGACGGCACGGCCCAGGTCGGCGGTGACCAGGGCACTGAGGTGCAGCGCGCCCTGATAGTGGCCCTTGCGGTCGACCACCATCAGCATGTCGGTCTGCGGCGGCAGCTTTTCCAGCAGGCGCAGGTAGCGCAGCACGGTACTCACCCTGACGTCGGCGCGCACCTGGATGGCGTCGGCGTTCATCAGGCCGCCGGCCGAGTCCTCCGGGTAGGACAGCATCGACTCCAGCTGGGCGCGCTGGCCGGCGCTGCTGGCATACAGCAGCTTGGCCCCCAGGGCCGCGGGCAAGGTCTGGATCAGGTCGACGCGGTCGTCGAGCTCGAGGTGCTCGGCCGAGGCGATCAGCTCTTCGAGGTCCAGTTCGAGGGCCAGGGCGATGCGAATCTCGTCGTGCAGGTAGGTCAGCACCTTGCCGGCCCGTTCGGTCTCGACCATGCTCCACACGCTGAGGCGCTCTTCCGGCGGCAGCGCCTCGAGCAGGCCGGCGACCTTGGCCGGGTGCATGCGGTGGAGGATCTTGCCGACCCGCTTGAGCTTCTTCAGGCTCAAGGCCTGGCGTATGGCCTCCAGGTGGTTGAGTTCGCTCTTTTCCTCCTCCTGCTCGGTCTCCGGCCTGGCCGGCTGAGCATCCGCCGAGTCTCCGAGCAGCTGCCCGCTCAATCGCCTGTTCAGGTGCGGCAGGATGCGCTCCTCCTGCGCCGCATCGATCTGTTGCCAGAGCGCCAGGCGCTGCTCGGCCTCGAGCATCTCGAGCATGGCCGCGATCTTGGCCGGGTGCATGCGCCTGAGCAGTTTGCGCGCACGCTTGTTCTTCCCGCTATCGAGCGCCTGGATGATCTGTTCGCTGTCGGTGCGCCCAAGCAGATCCTGGGTCGGGCGGTCGTCTGGGTCGGTCGAACTCATGGTGGCCGTCGGCTGGTGGCGGAGGGTTGAGCAACCCCGCAGGCGGGGCGTCGTTGGCGCGGTTCTCAGGCTGGCAAGTATGGCCCAGCCATGCCCCGAGCTACAGCGCTATGCACTCTTGCGCTGCTGCGCAGGCGTTTTGCCCAGGCCGGAGGGCGGCGAATCTCCATGCAGTCTCCATACAACCTCCATAAAACCACCCCAGTGCCGGCGCAGAATTTTCCTACCTCAATTGCGCCGGAGAGCCGCACCATGACCAGAGCCCTGGGTTTCAAGCTGGGCGCCATCGCCCTGTTGATCCTGCTGTTACTCATCCCCCTGCTGATGATCGGCGGCCTGGTCGATGAGCGGCAGCGCCAACGCGACCATGTGCTGCAGGATATCGCCCGCAGCTCCAGCTACAGCCAGCAGCTCACCGGGCCGATCCTGGTGCTGCCCTATACCAAGGAGCTGCACGAGTGGAAGACCCAGGCCAAGACCGGCGAGCGCTACCTGGAGGAGCGTCAGGTGCGCGGGCGCCTGTATTTTCTACCCGAGCGCTTCGAGCTCAATGGCACGGTGGTCACCGAGCAGCGTTCGCGCGGCATCTACCAGGCGCGCCTGTACCACAGCGACAACCAGATCAGCGGCCGCTTCAAGCTGCCGGCGCGCATGGGCCTGGGCGATCAGCTGGGCCTGTACCGCTTCGAGGCGCCGCTGCTCGCGGTCGGCATCAGCGACATCCGCGGCATCGGCAACGCCCTGCAGTTGCGCCTCAACGGCGCCACCCTGGACTTCGCCCCGGGCAGCGGCGACGAGCGTTTCGGCGCCGGCGTGCACGTGCCCTTGCCGGCCCTCGACAGCCAGGGCGGGCAGAGCCTGGAGTTTGCCTTCGACCTCAAGCTGCAGGGCACCGAGCAGCTCAGCGTGGTGCCGGTGGGGCGCGACAGCCGGGTCAGCCTGCAGGCCGACTGGCCGCACCCGAGCTTCGTCGGCGAGTACCTGCCGACCCGACGCGAGGTCAGCGCCCAGGGCTTCGACGCGCACTGGCAGACCAGCTTCTTCGCCACCGACCTGGAGCAGAGCCTGCAGGCCTGCGTGCGCAAGAACAGTTGCGATGGGCTGTTCGGCCGGCGCTTCGGCGTCAGCTTCGTCGACCCGGTGGACCAGTACCTGAAGACCGATCGGGCGATCAAGTACGCGCTGCTGTTCATCGGCCTGACCTTCGCCGTGTTCTTCCTGTTCGAGGTGCTCAAGCGCCTGGCCGTGCACCCGCTGCAGTACGCCCTGGTCGGCCTGTCGCTGGCGCTGTTCTACCTGTTGCTGCTGTCGCTGTCCGAGCACCTGGGCTTCGCCCTGGCCTATGGCCTGTCGGCGGCGGGCTGCGTGGCGCTGAACGCCTTCTACGTCAGCCACGTGCTGCACAGCCGGCTGCGCGGCGGCGCCTTCGGCCTGCTCCTGGCCGCCCTGTACGGACTGCTCTATGGCCTGCTCAGCGCCGAGGACTATGCCCTGCTGATGGGCTCGCTGCTGGTGTTCGGGGTGCTTGGTTGCATCATGGTGCTGACGCGCAACCTGGATTGGTACGGGGTCGGCAAGCCGACCGAGAACACGGCGGCGGCCAGGGTCTAGGAGGACGTGAGCATGCGTGTACTACTGCGAGGTTGCGCCTGTTTCGCCCTGGGCCTGGTGCTGAGCGCGCTGCTGTTGCTCGGTTTGATGTTCGGCGGCCAGTTCGGCCTGATCGACGCCCTGCTGGCGAGCGGCCAGCCACTGGGGCAGCTGGGCCTGGCCCTGCTGCCGGCGGACTTCTGGAGCGGCCTGACCGGCGTGGCGGACGCCGCGCACAACCCATCGGTGCAGTCCTTCCTGGCCCTGTGCGTGGCGCTGGGGCAGAGCGCGCTGCTGCTGGCGCTCGGCTTCTACCGCCTGTGGTATCGGTCATGAGCGGGCATGTCGGCCTGCGCGAGGAGGGCCGTGCCGGGCACCTGCTGGCCCGGCGCATCGCCCGCCTGTTTCGTCCGCTAGCAAGGCATGGCGAAATCAGCCCGGCGGCACGCTCGCCTGCAGCGAAGGGCGCAGGCTGACCTCGGCGAACCAGGCGGCCAAGTGCGGGCAGCGCTGGCGCCAGCCCAGCTCGGGCTGGCGTAGGTCCAGGTAGCCGAGGGCGCAGGCGACGCCGATAGCGGCGATGTCGAAGCGGCTGCTCAACTCGGCGATGGCGTGCTGCTCGAAGTGGTCCAGGCTCTGCTCGATCTTCGCCTGCTGGGCGGCCAGCCACTCGGGCCAGCGCTTGTCGGCCGGGCGCAGGAAGCTCTCGTAGCGCATCAGCACCGCGGCATCGAGGATCGCATCGGCCAGGGCGGCGAGGCTCAGGCGCCGCCAGCGGGCGCTGCCGCTCGGCGGGATCAGCGCTTCGCCGACATGCTGCTGGTCGAGGTACTCGAGGATCACCCGGCTGTCGACCAGCACGTTGCCGTCGGCCAGGCGCAGGGCCGGGATCTTGCCGGCCGGGTTTTGCGCGTTGACCGTCGCGCTGGGGCTGGTCGGGCTCAGCTGCACTTCTTCCAGGGCGACCCGGTCGAGCTGGCCGGTCTCGTGGAGCAACACCAGGACCTTGCGCACGAAGGGCGAGGCGGGTGAGTAGAGCAGGGTCATGCTGGCTGTGGGCATGTTGACTCCTTGGCGCGGTGTTGCCCAGCAGGGTAGCAGGCTCGGATCGGCACCTCCATGCAGGCGCGGGAGCCAGGCGGATGGAGCTTTGCCACCGGCATTGCATCTGCCCGGCAGCGACTATGCTGGTAGCGGCCGCGCGCGCCGGTGCGGCCCTTTACCCATTCGACCTTGGTCGAGTACGCGGGGGAGCAGCGGCGCCGGCGTGCCTGTGCAGGCGCCTGAAACCGTGGCTGGCGCGCCTGAGGCTCCCGGTACTCGACCAAAGTCTCAGTGGCGGTCGCCCTTGGTGCTGCTAAGTTGCAAGGGTCAAAACAACAAAAATTATTGAGGAGTCCCTCATATGTCCGCGTCTAAGCAAGAGGCTGCCACAGCCTACTGGAAGGATAATCTGCGGCTGATGTTGATACTGCTGGCCATCTGGTTCGCGGTGTCGTTCGGTTGCGGCATCCTGTTCGTCGATCAACTCAACCAGATCCAGTTCTTCGGCTTCCCGCTGGGCTTCTGGTTTGCCCAGCAGGGTTCCATCTATGTGTTCGTGGCGATGATTTTCTTCTACGTGTGGAAGATGAATCAGTACGACCGCAAGCACGACGTCCACGAAGAATAAGGCGCCGAACATGGATACCCAAACCCTGATCTACCTGTTCGTCGGCGCGACCTTCGCGCTGTACATCGGTATCGCCCTGTGGACCCGTGCCGGTTCCACCAGCGAGTACTACGTCGCCAGCAAGGGCGTGCACCCGATCCTCAACGGCATGGCCACCGGCGCCGACTGGATGAGCGCGGCCTCGTTCATTTCCATGGCGGGGATCATCTCCTTCGTCGGTCTCGACGGCAGCGTCTACCTGATGGGCTGGACCGGCGGTTACGTGCTCCTGGCCATGTGCCTGGCGCCCTACCTGCGCAAGTTCGGCAAGTTCACCGTGCCGGATTTCATCGGTGAGCGTTACTACTCGCAGACCGCGCGCCTGGTGGCGGTGGTGTGCGTGATCTTCATTTCCTTCACCTACGTGGCCGGGCAGATGCGCGGCGTCGGTATCGTCTTCTCCCGCTACCTGGAAGTGGACATCAACACCGGCGTGGTGATCGGCATGTGCATCGTGTTCTTCTACTCGGTACTCGGAGGCATGAAGGGCATCACCTACACCCAGGTGGCGCAGTACTGCGTGATGATCTTCGCCTACATGGTGCCGGCGATCTATATCTCGATGATGATCACTGGCAACCCGATCCCGCAGCTGGGCTTCGGCAGTGAAGTGCTGGGCACCGGCCAGTCCGTGCTCGAGCGCCTCAACGGCCTGAGCGCCGAGCTGGGCTTCAGCACCTACACCGATGGCAGCAAGTCGACCATCGACGTGTTCTTCATCACCATGGCGCTGATGGTCGGCACCGCCGGCCTGCCGCACGTGATCGTGCGCTTCTTCACCACCCCGACCGTGCGTGCGGCCCGTCAGTCCGCCGGTTACGCGCTGCTGTTCATCGCCATCCTCTATACCACCGCGCCGGCCATCGCCGCCTTCGCCCGTACCAACCTGTTGACCACCATCCCGGGCATCAGCTACGAAGAAGCGCCGCAATGGATCAGCAACTGGGAGAAATCCGGCCTGATCGCCTGGCTGGACAAGAACGGTGACGGCAAGATCCAGTACGGCCCGGGCGCGCCCTTCGCCGGTACCCCGACCTTCGCCGCCGAGCGTGGCGAGCATGGTCAGCGTCTGGTGACCAACGAGCCGACTCCGGCCGCCACCGAGCTGTATGTCGACCGCGACATCATGGTCCTGGCCAACCCGGAAATCGCCAACCTGCCGGGCTGGGTGATCGCCCTGATCGCCGCCGGTGGTCTGGCTGCCGCGCTGTCCACCGCCGCCGGCCTGTTGCTGGTGATCTCCACCTCGATCTCTCACGACCTGCTCAAGAGCGCCATCATGCCGAACATCAGCGAGAAGGGTGAGCTGCTCGCCGCCCGTATCGCCGCCGGCGTGGCGGTGGTGGTCGCCGGTCTGTTCGGCATCTATCCACCGGCCTTCGTGGCCCAGGTGGTGGCGTTCGCCTTCGGCCTGGCGGCGGCCTCGTTCTTCCCGGCCATCGTCATGGGCATCTTCTCCAAGAAGATGAACAAGGAAGGGGCGATCGCCGGCATGGTGGTCGGTCTGGCCTTCACCTTCAGCTACATCGTCTACTACAAGTTCATCTTCCCGACTGCGGGCCCGGCGGACTGGTGGTTCGGCATCTCCCCTGAAGGTATCGGTACCCTGGGCATGATCTTCAACTTCGTGGTGTCGATCATCGTGGCCAAGGTCACCGCCGCACCGCCGGAGCATATCCAGCACATCATCGAGGACATCCGCATCCCCCGTGGTGCCGGTGCCGCGATCGAGCACTAAGCGTCAACCGCTGTAAACACAACGCCCCGGAAACGGGGCGTTTTGCTGTCCGCTCGATTCGATCGCGCCGATTCATAGACCCAGATCAATAGATGACGGTGGCGCCTGATCTAGAGTTGCCGGTTTTGATTCGTCGAGCCTGCGCCCATGTCCCTGCCCATCGCTACCCCCGAGCTGCTGTCCCCGGCCGGCTCCCTGAAGAACATGCGCTACGCCTTCGCCTACGGCGCCGATGCGGTCTATGCCGGGCAGCCGCGCTACAGCCTGCGGGTGCGCAACAACGAGTTCGACCACGCCCACCTGGCCCAGGGCATCGCCGAGGCCCATGCCCAGGGCAAGCAGTTCTACGTGGTGGTCAACATCGCCCCGCACAACGCCAAGCTGAAGACCTTCCTCAAGGACTTGGAGCCGGTGATCGCCATGGGCCCGGACGCGCTGATCATGTCCGACCCGGGGTTGATCATGCTGGTGCGCGAGCATTTCCCGCAGACCAACATCCACCTGTCGGTGCAGGCCAACGCGGTCAACTGGGCCAGTGTGAAGTTCTGGCAGCAGCAGGGCCTGTCGCGGGTGATTCTGTCGCGCGAGCTGTCGCTGGAGGAAATCGAGGAGATCCGCCAGCAGGTGCCGGCGATGGAGTTGGAGGTGTTCGTCCACGGCGCGCTGTGCATGGCCTATTCCGGACGCTGCCTGCTGTCGGGCTATATCAACAAGCGCGACCCCAACCAGGGCTCCTGCACCAACGCCTGCCGCTGGCAGTACAAGGCCGAGGCGGCGCAGGAGAACGAGCTGGGCGATATCGTCAAACTGGTCGACCCGACCCTGGGCGCCGGCGCCCCGACTTCCCAGGTGTTCCTGCTGGAGGAGGGCAATCGCCCGGGCGAGCAGATGGCCGCCTACGAGGACGAGCACGGCACCTACATCATGAACTCCAAGGACCTGCGCGCGGTGCAGCACGTCGAGCGCCTGGTGCAGATGGGCGTGCACTCGCTGAAGATCGAGGGGCGGACCAAGTCGCACTACTATTGCGCGCGTACCGCCCAGGTGTACCGCAAGGCGATCGACGATGCGATCGCCGGGCGGCCGTTCGACAAGAGCCTGATGGACACCCTGGAGTCATTGGCCCACCGCGGCTACACGGAGGGCTTCCTGCGTCGCCATGTGCATGACGAGTACCAGAACTACCAGCGCGGCACGTCGATGTCCGAGCGCCAGCAGTTCGTCGGCGAGTTGACCGGCGAGCGCCGTGGCGAACTGGCCGAGGTGCGGGTGAAGAACCGCTTCGCCGTGGGCGACCGCCTGGAGCTGATGACCCCCCAGGGCAACCTGCGCTTCGACCTGGAGCAGTTGCAGAACCGCCAGGGCCAGGGCGTGGCAGTGGCGCCGGGGGACGGCCATGTGCTGTACCTGCCGGTGCCGACCGAGGTGCAGCTGGAGTACGGCCTGCTGATGCGCGACCTCTAGGCTGGATCGGAGTGCCTGGCTGAGGCTTCACTCAGCGCGTGGCCCGATAGCGCGTAGGCTGGATGACGCTCTATTCATCCACCGACTCGTCGCCCCGATCCACCCTACGCCAGCTGGTGGGCGCGCTGGCGGCGGCGCCAGCCGCTCAGGCGCTCTTGCAGCACCAGCAGACTGTCGAGCTGCTGGCGGCGTGCCTGGCTGAACAGGATCAGCGCCAGCTCGGCGGTGACCAGGGCATCGGCGCTGGCATGGTGGCGTTGGTGGACCTGCAGGCCGAAGTGGCGGGTCCAGTCGTCCAGCCCCCCGCGCGGGATCTTCGCCTGCGGGCAGAGCAGGGGGGCCAACTCGGCGACGTCGAAGAAGGGGTGGCGCAGGCGCTGGCCCAGGCTCTGTTTGAGGGCGCGGGCGAGCATGCGTTGGTCGAAGGCGGCGTGGAAGGCCAGCAGCGGGCTGTCGCCGACGAACTCCATGAAGGCCAGCAGCGCCTCGGCCGGCTCGCTGCCGGCGGCAATGGCGCTGGGTGCCAGGCCATGGATCAGCACGCTGGCGTTGAGCCGGTGATCCGCTCGCTGCAGGGTGCACTCGAACTGCTGGCCGAGGTCGATGGCGCCGTGCTCGATCACCACCGCGCCGATCGACAGCACCTGGTCACGCTTGGTGTCCAGGCCGCTGGTTTCCAGGTCCAGCACCACCAGACGCTGCTCGCCCAGCGGGCGCCGGTCGAGAGCGGCGGGCGCCGGCAGGCGGGCGCGGCGATCGAGCTGGGCCTCGCGCAAGGCCGGGCCGCGGGCGCTGAACCAGGTGAACTGGCTCATAGCTGATACCTCAGGGCCAGGCTGCTCTGCAGGCGCTGGGCCTGGCGGAAGGACTCGCGCAGGATGCGCCGGTCCAGGTGGTTGAGGCTGTCCGGGTCGAGGCGGTTGGAGTAGGGCTGCTGCTCGCGGGCCTGCAGCTGGTGCTGTTGCATGCGGGTCTGCTGGATGAAGTGATAGGCCTCTTCGAAGGCGGCGCCATCGAGCTTCTCGATCACGCCCTTGGCGATCAGCTCGCGCAGGCGCTCCAGAGTGTTGCAGGCCTCGATGCCGTTAGCCAGGGCGAGCAGCCGGGCGCCGTCGACGAAGGGCGTCAGGCCCTGCACCTTGAGGTCCAGGGTGTCCTTCTCGGCGCCCTTGCGGGCCACCACGAAATCGCGGAAGCGGCCGACCGGCGGGCGCTGGCGCAGGGCGTTCTCGGCCATCATGCGCTGGAACAGGCTGTGGCCGCGGATGCGCCGCAGCAGGTCTTCGCGCACCTGTTCGCAGCCGTCCGGCGGGCCCCAGACCACGCGCATGTCGAAGTAGATGCTCGAGGCCAGCAGGTTCTCCGGGGTGGCCTCGTCGATGAAACCGGCGAAGCGCCGGGTCCACTCCTGGCGCGACAGGCACAACTCGGGGTTGCCGGCCATGATGTTGCCCTTGCACAGGGTGAAGCCGCACTGCGCCAGGCGCTGGTTGATCTCGGCGGCCAGCGGCAGCAGGCGCCGGCGTATCTCGGCGGCCTCGGTCTTGTCCGCCGCTTCGAACAGGATGCCGTTGTCCTGGTCGGTGTGCAGGGTCTGTTCGCGGCGGCCCTCGCTGCCGAAGCACAGCCAGGTGAAGGGCACGCCAGGATCGCCGAGGTCTTCCAGGGTCAGCTCGATCACCCGGCACACGGTGTGGTCGTTGAGCAGGGTGATGATGTGGGTGATCTGGGTCGAGCTGGCGCCGTGGGCGAGCATGCGGTCGACCAGCTGGCGGATGTCTTCGCGCAGCGCGCTCAGGGTCTCGACCCGTCCGGCGTGGCGGATGGTGCGCGCCAGGTGGACCAGGTCGACGCGCTGCAGGCTGAACAGGTCGCGCTCGGAGACCACCCCGCAGAGCTTCTCGTGCTCGACCAGGCAGACGTGGGCGATATGCCGCTCGGTCATGGCGATGGCCGCGTCGAAGGCACTGGCGTCGGGCGCCAGGTGGAAGGGCTCCGGGGTCATCAGCTTGGCGATCGGCTGGTCCAGGCTCTCGCCGTCGGCCACCACCCGGCGCAGGTCGCGCAGGGTGAAGATGCCCAGCGGCTTGAGCGCCGGGTCGACGATGACGATGCTGCCGACGTGCTGCTCGTGCATCTGCTTGACCGCCTCGCGCAGCGGCGTATCGGGCGCGCAGCCGATCGGCTGGCGCATGGCCAGTTCGCCCAGGCGGGTGTCCAGCGAATACTGGGCGCCGAGGGTCTCCACCGCGCGCAGCTGGACCTGCTGGTTGACCTGGTCGAGCAGGCTGCTGACCCCGCGCAGGGCGAAGTCGCGCAGTGGGTTGGACACGGCGAACAGCTTGACGAAGGCGGCCTTGCTCAGCAGCAGGCAGAAGGTATCCTCGGCGGCCAGGTGCTCGGTGCGGGTGGCGCGCTCGCCGATCAGGGCGGCCAGCGGGAAGCACTCGCCAGTGGTGATCTCGAAGGTGGTCTCGGTGCCGCGTCGGGCCGAATGCGGCCGCTCGCCGTGCACCCGGCCCTGCTTGACGATGTAGAAGTGTTCGACCGGTCCGTCGGCCGGCTTGATGATGGTCTCACCCTCGCCGTAGAAACGCAGCTGGCAGTGTTCCACCAGGTAGGCCAGGTGGGCCATGTCCATCTGGTTGAAGGGCGGGAACTTCTGCAGGAACTCCACGGTGCCGTGGATGTTCTGCAGTACCGCGGCCCTGCCTGCCTGGCTGAAGGCATCCGCTTTGCTCATGGGCGCTCTCGACGGTTTGCTGGGGGACTATGGTCGGCCGCGCGGCGACGGCTGCAAATTGGACGTAAGTCTAGTCGCTGGCATCGGACCGACCTCCCGCCCGCTGTACAGAAGCGCGGTTCAGGGCAAGACTGCGTTCTGCCCATCGACAACAAGGACCTTCCCATGACGCAACCGTTGCTGATCATCGGCTCCTACCTGTCCCCCTATGTGCGCAAGGCCCTGGTGCTGCTCGAGCTCAAGGGTGTGCCCTACCAGATCGACCCGATCGTGCCCTTCTACGGTGACGACGAGTTCGCCCGTCTCAGCCCGCTGCGGCAGATTCCGGTGCTGGTCGACGGCGACCTGGTGCTCAACGATTCCTCGGTGATCTGCCAGTACCTGGAGGAGCGCTACCCGCAGCCGTGCCTGTACCCGGCGGATATCGCCGTGCGCGCCCAGGCCCGCTGGCTGGAGGAGTATGCCGACAGCCGCATGGGCCAGGTGGTGATCTGGCAGCTGTTCAACCAGCTGGCGATCGGCCGCGCGGTGTGGGGCCGCGAGCCGGACCAGGCGCTGCTGCAGAAGACCTACGACGAGGACCTGCCGGCCATCTTCGACTATCTGGAGGCCCGGCTGCCGGCCCAGGGCTGGCTGTTCGGCGAGCTGTCGATCGCCGACATCGCCATCGCCTGCTTCCTGCGCAACGCCCAGTTCGTCCGTTACCGCGTCGACGCCGCGCGCTGGCCGAGGCTGGCCGCCCTGGTCGACACTGCCCTGGCGCTGCCGGCGTTCGCCCGGCTTGGCGCATACGAGACGGTCGCCGCGCGCACGCCCATCGCCGAGCAGCGCGAGGCCCTGCGCCAGGCTGGTGCACCGCTCAGTGCACGCAGCCACTTGCGCGCCCAGCCGGTACTCGGGCCGATGAGCCGCGGCTGACCACCGGCCATAAAAAAACCGCCCCGGAGGGCGGTTTTTTCTGCGCTGCGAATCAGAGGCCGTTGGCGGCCTTGAATTCGCGGCGGCGGCGGTGCAGCACCGGCTCGGTGTAGCCGTTGGGCTGCTTGGCGCCTTCGATCACCAGTTCCAGGGCGGCCTGGAAGGCGATGTTGCTGTCGAAGTCCGGCGCCAGCGGACGGTACAGCGGGTCACCCGCGTTCTGCCGGTCGACCACCGGGGCCATGCGCTTGAGGCTGGCGACGATCTGCTCCTCGCTGGCGATGCCGTGGCGCAGCCAGTTGGCCAGCAGCTGGCTGGAGATGCGCAGGGTGGCGCGGTCCTCCATCAGGCCGACGTCGTTGATGTCCGGCACCTTGGAGCAGCCGACGCCCTGGTCGATCCAGCGCACCACGTAGCCGAGGATGCCCTGGGCGTTGTTGTCCAGTTCGTTCTGGATTTCCTCGGCCGACCAGTTGGTGTCCTTGGCCAGCGGGATGCACAGGATGTCGTCGACCGAGGCCGGGGTGCGCTTGGCCAGCTCGGCCTGGCGGGCGAACACGTCGACCTTGTGGTAGTGCAGGGCGTGCAGGGTGGCGGCGGTCGGCGAGGGTACCCAGGCGGTGTTGGCGCCGGCCAGCGGGTGGGCGATCTTCTGCTCGAGCATGCCGGCCATCAGGTCGGGCATGGCCCACATGCCCTTGCCGATCTGCGCACGGCCCTGCAGGCCGGTGGCCAGGCCGACGTCGACGTTGTTGTCTTCGTAGGCGGCGATCCACTTCTCGGCCTTCATGGCGGCCTTGCGCACCACGGCGCCGGCTTCCATGGAGGTGTGAATCTCGTCACCGGTGCGGTCGAGGAAGCCGGTGTTGATGAACACCACACGCTCGCGGGCTTGCTGGATGCAGGCCTTGAGGTTGACGGTGGTGCGCCGCTCCTCGTCCATGATGCCGACCTTCAGGGTGTTGCGCGGCAGGCCGAGGACGTCCTCGACGCGAGCGAAGATCTCGCTGGTGAAGGCCACTTCTTCCGGGCCGTGCATCTTCGGCTTGACGATGTACACGCTGCCGGTGCGGGTGTTCTTGCGGCTGGTGTTGCCGTTGAGGTTGTGGATGGCGATCAGGCTGGTGAACAGCGCGTCCTGGATGCCTTCCGGAATCTCGTTGCCGGCGGCGTCGAGGATCGCCGGGTTGGTCATCAGGTGACCGACGTTGCGCACGAACAGCAGGCTGCGCCCGTGCAGGGTCAGCTCGCTGCCGTCGGCCTGGGTGTAAACCCGGTCCGGGTTCATGGTGCGGGTAAAGCTCTTGTCACCCTTGGTCACCACTTCGGCCAGGTCGCCCTTCATCAGGCCGAGCCAGTTCTTGTAGACCACCACCTTGTCATCGGCGTCGACCGCGGCGACCGAGTCCTCGCAGTCCATGATGGTGGTCAGGGCGGCTTCCATCAGCACGTCCTTGACCCCGGCCGCGTCGGTCTGGCCGACCGGGGTGCTGGCGTCGATCTGGATCTCGAAGTGCAGGCCATTGTGCTTGAGCAGCACCGCGACCGGCGCCGCGGCGTCGCCCTGGAAGCCGATCAGCTGGGCGTCGTCGCGCAGGCCGCTGTTGCTGCCGCCCTTGAGGCTGACCACCAGCTTGCCGGCTTCGATGCGGTAGCCGGTGGAGTCGACGTGGGAGCCGGCGGCCAGTGGCGCGGCTTCGTCGAGGAAGGCGCGGGCGAAGGCGATGACCTTGTCGCCGCGGACCTTGTTGTAGCCGCGGCCCTTCTCGGCGCCGCCGGCTTCGCTGATCACGTCGGTGCCGTAGAGGGCGTCGTACAGCGAGCCCCAGCGGGCGTTCGAGGCATTCAGGGCGAAGCGCGCGTTCATCACCGGCACCACCAGCTGCGGGCCGGCCAGGCGGGCGATCTCGTCGTCGACGTTGGCGGTGCTGACCTGGAAGTCGGCCGGCTCCGGCAACAGGTAGCCGATTTCCTGGAGGAAGGCCTTGTAGGCGGCCGCATCATGGGCTTGACCGGCGCGGGCCTGGTGCCAGGCGTCGATCTGCGCCTGGATCTGGTCGCGTTTGGCGAGCAGGGCACGGTTTTTCGGGGCCAGCTCGTTGATCACGGCTTCGGCTCCCGCCCAGAACGCGTCGGCAGCGATGCCGGTCCCGGGGATGGCTTCGTTGTTCACGAAGTCGAACAGCACTTTGGCAACCTGCAGGCTGCCTACTTGAACGCGTTCAGTCATCACTTGCCTCACTCTGCTCAGCTCTACTCAATAGCCGCGTCGGACCTGGAATTTAGTCATGTAGTCCGAGCCGCGGCATACTACATCAAGATCTAGGGAAAATCAGGGGGGTAAGCGTCGCTCTGCGACCAAGAAGTGCTTTGCAGTCACCGTGTGCGGCTTTTTGTCGCAATCAATGCTCGTTATTGTTTCATAAAGATTAAAAAAGTGTACACAGGTAATTGGTCGTAGATTCCCGCTTCTTCCGGCTGAAGCCCTGGCTATACTGCTGGCGACTGTGCCCGGAGCCGACACCCCATGGCCATAGAGGCTGCCACAGAAGCCGATCTCGAGGACCTGGCGCCCTTGTTCGCCGCTTATCTGGCGTTCTATCGAGTGGCTAAGCCGCTGGCCGAGGTGCGCACCTTTCTGGCCACGCGCCTGCGTCGTGGCGACTCGACCATCATCATCGCTCGTGACGAGCAAGGCCTGGCCCAGGGCTTCGTCCAACTCTACCCGCAGTTCGCCTCCCTGGCATTGCGGCCGGCCTGGCTGCTGAGCGATCTCTATGTGGATGCCGCCGCGCGCCGCCAGGGCATCGGCGAAGCGCTGATGAATGCCGCGCGTGCCCATGCCGAGGCCAGTGGTGCCTGCGGCCTGCAGCTGGAGACGGCCAGAACCAACCTGGCCGGCCAGGCCCTGTACGAGCGCCTGGGCTATGTCCGCGATCAAGTGTTCTATACCTATTGGCTAGAGCTGCCCGGCCAGACCGGACGCTGATCTATCCCGTGCGCCGAGCGACCCGGCCCAGCGCAAAACCACAAAGCGAGGTTTGTCATGGATCATCTGGTACTTACGGTCATCGCCCGGGATCAGCCGGGCCTGGTCGAACGTCTCGCCCAGTGCGTGGCCGATCACGGTGGCAACTGGCTGGAAAGCCGCATGTCGCGGATGTCCGGGCAGTTCGCCGGCATCCTGCGCGTCGCCGTGCCTGACGAGAGCCGCGCCGAACTGATGGGCGCCCTGCAGGCTCTGGGCGCTCAGGGCATTCGCGTGCTCTTCGAGGACGGCGGCGGCGAGCCGGCCGGCAGCTGGACGCCAATCCTGCTCGATCTGGTCGGCAATGATCGCCCGGGGATCATCCGCGACATCACCCGCTTGCTTGCCGAGCAGGGGGTCAATCTGGAGAGCCTGGTCACCGAGGTGGTGCCGGCACCGATGAGCGGTGAATCCCTGTTCCATGCCGAAGCCCTGCTCGCGGCGCCCCAGGGCATGGCCCTGGAAACGCTGCAAGGCAGCCTGGAAACCCTCGCCGATGAACTGATGGTCGAGCTCAATCTGCGCGCCGAACAGTGATGGCGCTGGATATCCACGGCCGAGGTGGGTATCGCTGTGGATAACCTGGGGAGTCCCGCGGCTGGCGCTAGTGGCTCGCGGCTTGCCTGTGGTTGATTAAAAAAGCAGCATTTTCAACGACTTGTGCACACAGGTCGGGGATGGTTCTGTGGATAAGGTCGGGATGACCGGCTGCGCGCCGCGGCGGGCGCGGCCTGCGGCCGGTTGAGCGTTTTTTGTCCAGGCGCGGCCTTCGCCCGCGCCCGGACGATCGCCTCAGGCGCGGCGGCGCAGGGTCAGCCAGGCGTCCAGGCTGTAAAGCGCCAGGCCGGCCCAGATACAGATGAAGGCCAGCAGCTTGCTCGGCTCGAAGTGCTCGCCGAAGACGAACACCGCCAGCAGCAGCACCAGGGTCGGCGCGATGTACTGGAGGAAGCCCAGGGTGGTGTAGGGCAGGTGGCGCGCCGCGGCGTTGAAGCACACCAGCGGCACCAGGGTGATCGGGCCGGCGGCGATCAGCCAGAGCGAGGCGGGGGTTTCCCAGAATGCCGCCTGGCTGCTCATGGCGGTCGGGTTGAACAGCAGCCAGCCGAGGGCCAGCGGCAGCAGCAGCCAGGTTTCCACCACCAGGCCGGGCAGGGCGGCGACCGGCGCCTGCTTGCGGATCAGCCCGTAGAAGCCGAAGGTCAGCGCCAGCGCCAGGGAAACCCATGGCAGACTGCCGAGCTGCCAGACCTGCTGCGCCACGCCCAGCGCGGCAAGGCCCACGGCCAGCCACTGCAGGCGGCGCAGGCGTTCGCCGAGCAGCAGCAGGCCGAGCAGCACGTTTACCAGCGGGTTGATGTAGTAACCAAGGCTGGCCTCGAGCATGCGCCCGTTGTTCACCGCCCATACATAGACCAGCCAGTTGCAGGCGATCAGCAGCCCGCAGGCGGCCAGCACGGCCAGGCGCCGGGGATTGTCGCGCAGTTCGCGCAGCCACCCGGGGTGTTTCCAGAGCAGCAGCAGGGCGGCGCCGAACACGGCCGACCAGAGCGCCCGATGGACGATGATTTCCAGCGCGGGGACGTTCTGGATGGCCTTGAAGTAGAGGGGGAACAGGCCCCAGATGATGTAGGCGGTCAGCCCGAGGAGGTACCCGCGGCGCGGGTTGACGGTGGCCATGCAAGTCCTTGTATAGGCAACTAACGAAAGCCCTGGATTCTAGTCCCGCGACCGCTACTTGTCTGTGGGCTCAGGTTTTTCTGGCCGGGCAAACCAGCAAATGTCGTCACGCAGGCTTTACAGGGGCCACGCTGCCGTTCGTGGCCAGGGGCAAGCGCCTCAGAACAGCTTCAGCGGCTCTTCGTCCAGCGCTGCCAGTTGTTCGCGCAGCATCAGGATCTGCTCGCCCCAGTAGCGTTCGCTGCCGAACCAGGGAAAGCTCATGGGGAAGGCCGGGTCGTCCCAGCGTCGCGCCAGCCAGGCACTGTAGTGCATCAGGCGCAGGGCCCGCAGGCCTTCGGTCAGCACCAGTTCGCGCGGGTTGAAGTCGTGGAATTCCTGGTAGCCGTCCATCAGTTCCGACAGCTGGCCGAGCCGCTCATGGCGTTCGCCGGCCAGCATCATCCACAGGTCCTGCACCGCCGGGCCCATGCGGCAGTCGTCGAGGTCGACCATGTGGAAGGTCTCGTCGCGGCACAGCAGGTTGCCGGGGTGGCAGTCGCCGTGCAGGCGGATCCGCTGATAGGAATTGTCGGCGAACAGCGCGTCCAGGCGTCTGAGCAGGTCACGGGCCACCGACTCATAGGCCGGCAGCAGGCTGCGCGGGATGAAGTCGCCGTCGAGCAGGGTGGCCAGCGAGGCGTGGCCGTAGTTGTCCACGCCAAGGTGTTCGCGGTGGACGAAGGGCCTGAGCGAGCCGACCGCGTGCAGGCGCCCGAGCAACTGGCCGAGGCGGTACAGCTGGTCGAGGTTGCCCGGCTCCGGGGCGCGGCCGCCGCGACGGGGGAACAGGGCGAAGCGGAAGCCGGCATGCTCGAACAGGGTCTCGCCATCGCGTGCCAGCGGCGCCACCACCGGCACCTCGCACTCGGCCAGCTCGAAGGTGAAGCCGTGTTCCTCGCGGATCGCCGCGTCGCTCCAGCGCTGCGGCCGGTAGAACTTGGCGATCAGCGGCGTCTGGTCCTCGATGCCCACCTGATAGACGCGGTTCTCGTAGCTGTTCAGCGCCAGCACGCGGGCGTCGCTGAGATAGCCGAGGCTTTCCACGGCATCCAGGACCAGATCGGGGGTCAGGGTGGCAAAGGGGTGGGACATGAGCGACTTCCAGTACAGGGCCTGCGAGTGTAGCGCCATTGGCCGGGTAGGCGCTGAACGACTTGGCCGGCGCTTCAGTCGCCAGGCTTGGGCGTGCGTGCCAGGCAGTACACATCGACCCGCGCCGCACCGGCCCGCTTGAGCAGACGCGCCAGGCAGTCGGCGGTGGCACCGGTGGTCAGCACGTCGTCGACCAGCGCCAGGTGCAGGCCGCTGACCCGGCTTGCAGGGGCGAGGGCGAAGGCGCGGCGCAGGTTGCGTTGGCGCGCGGCGGCGTCCAGCTGCTGCTGGGCCGGGGTGTCGCTGGTGCGCCTGAGCCAGGCCGCCTGCAGCGGCAGCCGCAGCTGTTCACCGAGCCAGCCGGCGAGCAGTTCGGCCTGGTTGAAGCCGCGCTGGCGCTGGCGGCGCTCGCCCAGGGGCACCGGCAGCAGCAGGTCGGGGCGCGTCAGGCCCTCGTCGAAGGCATGGCGCAGGTGGCGTGCCAGCAGCTCACCGAGCAGGCGGCCCAGTGGCCACTTGGCTTGGTGCTTGAAGCGGGTGATCAGGCTGTCGATTGGAAAGGCATAGCGCCAGGGCGCCTCGACCCGGTCGAAGCGCGGTGCGCGGCGCAGGCAGCCGCCGCAGGTGAGTCCGGCGCCGAGCAGCGGCAGCGCGCAGACCCGGCAGTGTTCGCCGAGCCAGGGCAGCTCCGCCTCGCAGCCGCTGCACAGCGAATAGGCGGTATCGGCGGCTTCGTCGCAGAGGCTGCAGTGTTGAGTGGTTTTTAACCAGTTGTAGACCTGGCGGCTTCGATCGGGTTGACAGCGCATTGGGCTTCCATAAATATGCCGGACATCCGTGTACCGCCTGCTGACTCTAGCAGGCTGCCAGCCCCAACAAGGAAAATCCCATGAGCGCCACTACCGCCGCCAACCCGCGTCACGACTGGACCCTCGCCGAGGTCAAGGCGCTCTTCGAACAACCCTTCAACGACCTGCTGTTCCAGGCGCAGACCGTGCACCGCGCGCACTTCGATGCCAACCGCGTGCAGGTCTCGACCCTGCTGTCGATCAAGACCGGCGCCTGCCCGGAAGACTGCAAGTACTGCCCGCAATCCGGCCACTACAACACTGGCCTGGACAAGGAAAAGCTGCTGGAAGTGCAGAAGGTCCTGCAGGCGGCCGCCGAGGCCAAGTCAATCGGCTCCACCCGCTTCTGCATGGGCGCGGCCTGGAAGCACCCGTCGGCCAAGGACATGCCCTACGTGCTGGAGATGGTCAAGGGCGTCAAGGCCATGGGCCTGGAAACCTGCATGACCCTGGGCAAGCTGGACAAGGAGCAGACCGCGGCCCTGGCCGAGGCCGGCCTGGACTACTACAACCACAACCTGGACACCTCGCCGGAGTTCTACGGCAATATCATCACCACCCGCACCTATGCCGATCGCCTGGAAACCCTGGCCCATGTGCGCGATGCGGGGATGAAGATCTGCTCCGGCGGCATTCTCGGCATGGGCGAGTCGCTGGACGACCGCGCCGGCCTGCTGATCCAGTTGGCCAACCTGCCGGAACACCCGGAGTCGGTGCCGATCAACATGCTGGTCAAGGTCAAGGGCACGCCGCTGGCCGACGAGCAGGATGTCGACCCCTTCGATTTCATCCGCATGCTGGCGGTGGCGCGAATCATGATGCCGCAGTCCCACGTGCGCCTGTCCGCCGGCCGCGAGGCGATGAACGAGCAGATGCAGGCCCTGGCCTTCTTCGCCGGCGCCAACTCGATCTTCTACGGCGAGAAGCTGCTGACCACCGCCAACCCGCAGGCCGACAAGGACATGCAGCTGTTCGCGCGCCTCGGCATCAAGCCGGAAGAGCGCCAGGAGCACGCCGACGAGGTGCACCAGGCGGCCATCGAACAGGCCCTGGTCGAGCAGCGCGACTCCAAGCTGTTCTACAACGCCGCAGTCTGAAGTCGCGCGGTGGATGGATGACGCGCCAGCTATGCGCTCCGATCCACCCTACATAGTCCTCTGTAGG
This sequence comes from Pseudomonas zhanjiangensis, assembly GCF_041027545.1. Classification (NCBI taxonomy): domain Bacteria; kingdom Pseudomonadati; phylum Pseudomonadota; class Gammaproteobacteria; order Pseudomonadales; family Pseudomonadaceae; genus Pseudomonas; species Pseudomonas zhanjiangensis. Next base: position 60,858 of record NZ_JBFTEG010000009.1, read on the forward strand.
GTGGATAACCCGCTTGCGGTTATCCACCGAGTGTTGCCATGAGCTTCGATCTCGCCTCACGTCTCGCCGAACGCCGGGCGGCCAATCTCTACCGCCAGCGCCCCCTGCTGGATTCGCCGCAAGGCCCGCGGGTGCGGGTCGACGGCCAAGAGCTGCTGGCCTTCTGCTCCAACGACTACCTCGGCCTGGCCAATCACCCCCAGGTGATCGAGGCCTGGCAGGCCGGCGCGGCACGCTGGGGCGTCGGCGGCGGCGCCTCGCACCTGGTGATCGGCCACAGCACACCGCACCACGAGCTGGAGGAAGCCCTCGCCGAATTCACCGGCAGGCCGCGCGCGCTGCTGTTCTCCACCGGCTACATGGCCAACCTCGGCGCGGTCACCGCGCTGCTGGGGCAGGGCGATACGGTGCTGGAGGATCGCCTCAACCATGCGTCCCTGCTGGATGCCGGTCTGCTGTCCGGCGCGCGCTTCTCGCGCTACCTGCACAACGATGCGGCCAGCCTGGCCAGCCGCCTGCAGAAGGCCGGCGGCAACTGCCTGGTGGTGACCGATGGGGTGTTCAGCATGGACGGCGACCTGGCCGACCTGCCGGCGCTGTGCGCCGAGGCGCGTAAGCGCGACGCCTGGGTGATGGTCGACGACGCCCACGGCTTCGGCCCGCTCGGTGCCAGCGGCGGTGGCATCGTCGAGCACTTCGGCCTGGGCATCGAAGACGTCCAGGTACTGGTCGGCACCCTGGGCAAGGCCTTCGGCACCGCCGGGGCCTTCGTCGCCGGCAGCGAGGAGCTGATCGAGACCCTGGTGCAGTTCGCCCGCCCCTACATCTACACCACCAGCCAGCCACCGGCGCTGGCCTGCGCCACCCTCAAGAGCCTGGAGCTGCTGCGCGGCGAACACTGGCGGCGCGAGCACCTGAGCGCGCTGATCAGGCGCTTCCGCGAGGGCGCCGAGGCGATCGGCCTGCAGCTGATGGACAGCGCCACGCCGATCCAGCCGATCCTGGTCGGCGACAGCCAGCGGGCCCTGCGCCTGTCGCAGCTGCTGCGCGAGCGCGGCCTGCTGGTCACCGCTATTCGTCCACCGACCGTACCGGTCGGCAGCGCGCGCCTGCGGGTGACCCTGTCCGCGGCCCACACTGGCGAACAGCTGGAGTTGCTGCTGGAGGCCCTGGCCGACTGCTGGCCGCTGCTGACCGAGGGAGAACCCGTGGATGCGTGATCGCCTGATCCTGCTGCCGGGCTGGGGTCTGGGCACGGCGCCGCTCGAGCCGCTGGCCGAGGCCCTGCGTGGTATCGATCCGCAGTTGCGGGTGGAGATCGAGCCGCTGCCGCCGCTGGGCTGCGCCGATCCGGCCGAGTGGCTCGACGAACTGGATGGCAACCTGGCCCAGGACGCCTGGCTCGGCGGCTGGTCGCTCGGCGGCATGCTCGCCGCCGAACTGGCGGCACGCCGCGGCGAGCACTGCGCCGGCCTGTTGTGCCTGGCCAGCAATGCCCGCTTCGTCGCCGCAAGCGACTGGCCCTCGGCGATGCCGGCCGAAACCTTCGCCGCCTTCCGCCAGGGCTGCGCCGATGATGCGCGCGCCACCCTCAAGCGCTTCGCCCTGCTCTGCAGCCAGGGCGCCGGCGACCCGCGCGGTTTGTCGCGCCTGTTGCTGGGGGCGGCGCCGCACGACACCCCCGAGGTCCTGTTGGCCGGCCTGGACCTGCTCGCCGCGCTGGATACCCGCGCCGCCCTGCAGGCCTTCGTCGGCCCGCAACTGCACCTGTTTGCCGGCGCCGATGCGCTGGTGCCGGCCGCGGCGGCGCCGGCACTGCTGGCCTTGCTGCCGGACGTCGAAATTGGCCTGATCGATGCGGCCAGCCATGCCTTCCCCCTGGAGCGCCCTCATGAAGTGGCGGCGGCGATCCAGGCTTTCCTGCACGAGGCCGGCGATGACTGATCAGGCCCTGGCGGGGCTGCCGGACAAGCGCCAGGTCGCCGCGTCCTTTTCCCGCGCGGCGGACAGCTATGACAGCGTCGCCGCGCTGCAGCGCCACGTGGGCGGCGAGCTGCTGGCGCGCCTGCCGGCCGAGCTGGCGCTGCGGCGTTGGCTGGACCTGGGCTGCGGGACCGGGCATTTCAGCCGCGTCCTCAGCCAGCGCTTCGCCGGCGCCGAGGGTGTGGCCCTGGATATCGCCGAAGGCATGCTGCGCCACGCCCGGCCACTGGGCGGCGCGCGCCAGTTCGTCGCCGGCGATGCCGAACGGCTGCCGCTGCGCGAGGCCAGTTGCGAGCTGCTGTTCTCCAGCCTGGCGCTGCAGTGGTGCGCGGATTTCCCGGCGGTGCTGGGCGAGGCCGAGCGGGTCCTGCGCCCGGGCGGGGTGCTGGCCTTCAGCAGCCTGTGCGTCGGCACCCTGCAGGAGCTGCGCGACAGCTGGCAGGCGGTGGACGGGCTGGTCCACGTCAACCGTTTCCGCCGCTTCGAGGACTACCAGGCGCTTTGCGCGGCCAGTGGCCTGCAACTGCTGACGCTGGAGCGACAGGCCGAGGTGCTGCATTTCCCCGACCTGCGCAGCCTCACCCACGAGTTGAAAGCCTTGGGCGCACACAACCTCAACCCCGGACGTCCCGGCGGCCTGACCGGCCGCGCGCGGATCCGCGCCCTGGTCGAGGCCTACGAGCGTTTCCGTGAGCCCCTGGGACTGCCGGCCACCTACCAGGTGGTCTATGGCGTACTGCGCAAGGAACCTTCTTGAAATGAGCCAGGTCTACTTCGTTACCGGCACCGATACTGAGATTGGAAAGACCACCATCGCCGCCGGCCTGCTGCACGCGGCCCGCCTGGCCGGCTTGTCCACTGCCGCGGCCAAGCCGGTGGCGTCCGGTTGTGCCCGCACCCGCGAGGGGCTGCGCAACGAGGATGCCCTGGCCCTGCTGGGCGAATGCACCCTGGCCCTGCGCTACGAGGAGGTCAATCCGCTGGCCTTCGAACCGGCCATCGCCCCGCACCTGGCGGCCCGTGAAGTCGGTGTGGTGCTGGACGTGACGGCTTTGCGCGCGCCGGTGCAGAAGATTCTCGACAAGGGTGCCGACCTGACCCTGGTCGAAGGCGCCGGAGGCTGGCGGGTGCCCCTGGCCGGACAGGCATCGCTCTCGGACCTGGTGGTCGCCTTGAAGCTGCCGGTGATCCTGGTGGTCGGCGTGCGCCTGGGCTGCATCAACCAGGCGGTGCTGACCGCCGAGGCCATCGCCCGCGACGGCCTGCCATTGGCGGGCTGGGTGGCCAACGTGGTCGACCCGCAGACCTCGCGTCTGGAAGAGAACCTGGCGACCCTCGCCGAGCGTTTGCCGGCGCCCTGCCTGGGACGGGTGCCCCGGTTGGCCAAGGCGACGCCAGCGGCGGTGGCGGCGCACCTCGACCTGGCCCTGCTCGATCTCGAGCTATAAGCGCCGGCAAAGCGATAGCCATTTGCTCGTACGTATTGCCGGTCTTTTCTGCTTCAATACAGCTCACCGATCACCTCTTCAGCGGGAGTCTGCCCATGGAAATCTCCGCCAGCGCCTTCAGTTCGGGCATCAGCGCCCTGCAGTCCGGACAGCGCCGGGTCGAGCAGGCCGCCGCCGATATCGCCGGCAATGCCGTTGTCCCGGCGCCGGTGCAGACGCCGCCGCAGACCCAGGTCGGCGCCGCGTCTCAAACCGCTGAGGAACGCCGTCCAGATCTGACCGAGAGCCTGGTCGCCCTGCGCATCGGCGAGAACGAAGCGAAGACCGGGGCCAGGCTGGTGAAGACCGCCGATGAAGTGCTGGGTACCCTGATCGACACCACGGCCTGATCACCCGCGTCGGCTGCACCCGGGGTCGCTGCGGGCCCGTTGACCGCGGCTGACAAGGAGGAAGAGCGATGCGCATCGCCGCTACGGCGACCTTTCATGCCTTGCCGGTGCGCCTCCCATCGCCAGATACCTCCCACGCCACTCAGTCCCCTGGCGACGATCGGCCGGCTTCGGTGCGGGAGAGCGCGGCCAACCCAGGCGCACCAGCGGCGGGTGCTCACGGTGGTACAGCGCCTGGTCCGCAACAGCAACGCGCCGAACAGCTGCTAATCGCCGAACTGGCCAGTCGCGACCAGGAGGTGCGCGCTCATGAGCAGGCGCATGCGGCAGTCGGTGGCAGCCATGCCGGCGCGCCCAGCTACACCTACAGCCGTGGCCCGGACGGCAAGCGTTACGCGGCCGGTGGCGAGGTCAGCATCGATGTTGCCGCTGTGCCGAATGACCCCGAGGCCACCCTGGCCAAGATGGAGATCGTTGTGCGCGCCGCCCTCGCGCCGGCCGAACCCTCCGCTCAGGACCTGCGCGTGGCCGCGCAAGCCCAGGCGCAGATGGTCGAGGCGCGTGCCGAATTGGCCAGGATACGCAGCGAACAGCCAGCCGCTACGCAGGCGCAACGCAGCGAGACCTCCGCGACCGATGATGCGACGCAATCGGCCCTACCGGCGCCCGTATCCAGTCCAGATCTGGACCTGTATCGACGTCTCGCCGGGCCCGCAGCAGCCGCTGGTGCCCAGGTCGACCTGATCGCCTGAGCGGCCCTCACCCATCGAACATCTTGCTCCGGCTCGGGCCAGCAACGGTGGGCTGTGCCCGGCTGTCGCCTGGACGGATGGTCGTCGCGGCGCTTGACAAGGGTAGGGCGTAAACGTATGTTTCAAACACCTGTTTGATTGCTTGCCCGCCGATGGCCGGCCGAGCAGTCGGGAGGGATCCCGAAAACGACCGCCAATCGGTCACCCAGACACTAAGAGTCCACCGCAGAGGTTAACCGCTATGCCTGATTACAAGGCCCCCTTGCGTGATATCCGTTTCGTTCGCGATGAATTGCTCGGCTACGAAGCGCATTATCAGAGCCTGCCTGGCTGCCAAGACGCTACTCCAGATATGGTCGACGCCATCCTCGAGGAAGGTGCCAAGTTCTGTGAGCAGGTGCTGTCGCCGCTGAACCGTGTGGGTGATACCGAAGGCTGCACCTGGAGCGAGTCGGGCGTTAAGACGCCGACCGGCTTCAAGGAAGCCTACAAGCAGTATGTCGAAGGTGGCTGGCCGAGCCTGGCCCATGACGTCGACCACGGCGGCCAGGGCCTGCCCGAGTCCCTCGGCCTGGTGCTGAGCGAGATGGTCGGCTCCGCCAACTGGTCCTGGGGCATGTACCCGGGCCTGTCCCACGGTGCGATGAACACCATTTCCGAGCACGGCACCGACGAGCAGAAGCACACCTACCTGACCAAGCTGGTCTCCGGCGAGTGGACCGGCACCATGTGCCTGACCGAGCCGCACTGCGGTACCGACCTGGGCATGCTGCGCACCAAGGCCGAACCCCAGGCCGACGGCAGCTACAAGGTCAGCGGCACCAAGATCTTCATCTCCGCAGGCGAGCACGACATGGCCGATAACATCGTCCACATCGTTCTGGCGCGCCTGCCGGACGCCCCTCAGGGCACCAAGGGTATCTCGCTGTTCATCGTGCCCAAGTTCAACGTCAACGCCGACGGTACCGTTGGCGAGCGTAACGCGGTGTCCTGTGGCTCGATCGAGCACAAGATGGGCATCCACGGCAACGCCACCTGCGTGATGAACTTCGACGGCGCCACCGGTTACCTGATCGGCCCGGCCAACAAGGGCCTGAACTGCATGTTCACCTTCATGAACACCGCTCGCCTGGGGACCGCGCTGCAAGGCCTGGCCCACGCCGAAATCGGTTTCCAGGGTGGCCTGAAGTACGCTCGCGAGCGCCTGCAGATGCGCGCCCTGACCGGCCCGAAGGCGCCGGACAAGGCGGCCGACCCGATCATCGTGCATCCCGACGTGCGTCGCATGCTGCTGACCATGAAGGCGTTCGCCGAAGGCAACCGCGCGATGGTCTACTTCACCGCCAAGCAGGTCGATATCGTCAAGTACAGCCAGGATGAGGCCGAGAAGAAGCAGGCCGACGCGCTGCTGGCCTTCCTCACCCCGATCGCCAAGGCCTTCATGACCGAGGTGGGCTTCGAAGCGGCCAACCACGGCATCCAGATCTACGGCGGCCACGGCTTCATCGCCGAGTGGGGCATGGAGCAGAACGTCCGCGACAGCCGCATTTCCATGCTGTACGAAGGCACCACCGGCATCCAGGCGCTCGACCTGCTGGGTCGCAAGGTGCTGCAGACTCAAGGCGAGGCGCTCAAAGGCTTCACCAAGATCGTGCACAAGTTCTGCCAGGCCAACGAAGGCAACGAAGCGGTCAAATCCTTCGTCGAGCCGCTGGCCAAGCTGAACAAGGAGTGGGGCGAGCTGACCATGAAGGTCGGCATGGCGGCGATGAAGGACCGCGAGGAAGTCGGTGCCGTTTCGGTGGACTACCTGATGTACTCCGGCTACGTCTGCCTGGCCTACTTCTGGGCCGACATGGCGCGCCTGGCTGCCGAGAAGCTGGCCGCCGGTAGCGAAGACGAGGCCTTCTACAAGGCCAAGCTGCAGACTGCGCGCTTCTACTACGCGCGCATCCTGCCGCGCACCCGTAGCCACGTCGAAGCCATGCTGTCCGGTGCGGGCAACCTGATGGAGATGGACGAAGAGGACTTCGCCCTGGGCTACTAAGCCCGGCGCGAATTCGGGTCGAAAAGCCGCTGCCCGCGAGGGCAGCGGTTTTTTTTGCCTGCCGGTTTTGCGACCGGCGCGACGCAGAAAGCGTGAAATAGCGGCTATGCTGCCAGTCGTTTGGCAGGCCTGATGGCCGGATGCCAGCCTGTGTCAGGGCTCGATCATCTCAGTGGAGTCGTTCTTGTCACGCTATGCCGGTGTGCGCCTCAATCATTTTCTGCCCTCGCTGCTGTTGCTCGGCGGTGGGCTGCTGGCTGCACGCCTGCTGCACCTGAGCGAATTCTTTGGCTCGCTGTTCAATGTCCTGCCGACCCTGTTGCTGCTGCTCGGCGGCACCTTCTGCCTGGTCTATGGGCGCCAGCGCGAGCTGTTTCTGCTGTTGGTGCTCTACCTGGCCTACTTCGTCCTGGATATCCAGACCGATTATTTTCGCAGCGCGGGCCGGGTCCGCAGCGATGCCAGCCTGGTCTTTCACCTGTGCAGTCTGCTCTTGCCCTTGCTCTATGGCCTCTATGGCCTGTGGCGCGAGCGCACCCACCTGGGCCAGGACCTGCTCGCCCGCGCGGCGGTGCTGCTGGCGCTGGGCGGGGTCACCCTGGCCCTCGCGCGGCGCTACCCGGAGGCGTTGCTGCAATGGCTGGCACTGATCCGCTGGCCGGCGCTGCATGGTGACTGGATGAGCCTGGTGCAGCTGGCTTACCCGCTGTTCGCCCTCGTCTTCATTCTGTTGCTGGCGCAGTACCTGCGCTCGCCGCGGCCCTTGCATGCGGCGCAGCTGCTTGGCCTGCTGGGGCTGCTATGGATGTTGCCCAAGGTGTTCATCCTGCCCCATGCCCTGCAGGTCATGAGCAGCCAGGTGATGCTGATGCTGGTTGCGGCGGTCGCGCACGAGGCTTACCAGATGGCCTTTCACGACGAGCTGACCGGCCTGCCCGGGCGCCGCGCCCTGAACGAGCGCTTGCAGCGTCTGGGCCGCAGCTATGTGATCGCCATGGCCGATGTCGATCACTTCAAGCGCTTCAACGACACCCATGGCCACGATGTCGGCGACCAGGTGCTGCGCCTGGTGGCCAGCCAGCTGCGCCAGGTGGGCGGTGGCGGCAAGGCCTACCGCTACGGCGGCGAGGAGTTCGTCCTGGTGTTTCCCGGCAAATGCCTCGAGGAGTGCCTGCCCCATCTGGAGCAGGTGCGCCAGGCGCTGGAGAACTATCGCGTGCAACTGCGCGACCGGCAGAGCCGTCCTCCCAGCGACCGGCAGGGCAAGCCAAGGCGCGCCGGGGCGCGGGCCCAGGAAGTCGGGGTGACGATGAGCATGGGGGTGGCCGAGCACGGAGTGCAGCAGGACCCGGAGGCGGTGATCAAGGCCGCCGACCAGGCCCTGTACGCCGCCAAGGCTGCCGGGCGCAACTGCATCCGCAGTCATGGCCAGCGGCGCGGCGCCATCAGGCTGGCCAGTGCCGGCGGTTGATTGACGCGCTTATGGTGGCGCATTCAGCGCTGCTAGGGTCGTTGTCAGTGGCGGTGGCGCAGCAGTAGGTTAAGGGTCTTGCCCCGCGCCCAGCGCGCCAGCTGACGGAGAACGACCATGCCCGACTACAAGGCTCCCCTACGCGACATGCGTTTCCTGCTCGACGAAGTCTTCGATTTTCCCGCCAGTTATGCCGCCATCGGTGCCGACGACGCGACCCCGGACATGGTTGGCGCCATCCTCGAGGAGGGCGCCAAGTTCTGCGAGCAGGTGCTGGCACCGCTCAACCGCTCCGGCGACGAGGAAGAGTGCCAGTTCGACAACGGCGTGGTGACCACGCCCAGGGGCTTCAAGGAGGCCTTTGCCCAGTACGTCGAGGGCGGCTGGATGGGCCTGGCCGCCGACCCCGCCTATGGCGGTCAGGGCCTGCCGCACTCGCTCGGCCTGCTGATCAGCGAGATGATCGGCGCCAGCAACACCTCCTGGGGCATGTATCCCGGCCTGACCCACGGCGCCATGTCGGCGATCCATGCCCATGGCAGCGAGGAGCAGAAGCAGATCTACCTGACCCGCATGACCGAGGGCCGCTGGACCGGCACCATGTGCCTGACCGAAGCCCACTGCGGCACCGACCTTGGCATCATCAAGACCCGCGCCGTACCCCAGGCCGACGGCAGCTACGCGATCAGCGGCAGCAAGATCTTCATCTCCGCCGGCGAGCACGACATGAGCGAGAACATCGTTCACCTGGTGCTGGCCAAGCTGCCGGATGCGCCGGCCGGTACGCGCGGCATCTCGCTGTTCATCGTGCCCAAGTTCCTCCCGGGGGCCGACGGCAGTGTCGGCGATCGCAACGCGGTCAGCTGTGGCTCGATCGAGCACAAGATGGGCATCAAGGCCTCGGCCACCTGCGTGATCAACTTCGATAGCGCCACCGGCTACCTGATCGGCGAGGCCAACAAGGGCCTCAACTGCATGTTCACCATGATGAACCACGCCCGCCTGGGCACCGGCATGCAGGGCCTGTGCCTCGGCGAGGCGAGCTACCAGGGGGCGGTCAAGTACGCGGGTGAGCGCCTGCAGATGCGTGCCCTGACCGGGCCCAAGGCGCCGGACAAGCCCGCCGACCCGATCATCGTCCACCCCGATGTGCGGCGCATGCTGCTGACCATGAAGGCGTTCAACGAGGGCAACCGTGCCCTGGCCTACTTCACCGCCCAGCTGATCGACCAGGCCCATGCCGCCGCCAGCGCCGAGCAGCGCGCCGAGGCCGAGGACCTGCTGGCCCTGCTCACGCCGATCTGCAAGGCATTCATGACCGAGACCGGCCTGGAGGCGACCAACCTCGGCATGCAGGTGTTCGGCGGCCATGGCTTCATCCGCGAATGGGGCATGGAACAACTGGTGCGCGACTGCCGCATCGCCCCGATCTACGAAGGTACCAATGGCATCCAGGCCCTCGACCTGCTCGGGCGCAAGGTGCTCGGCAGCCAGGGCAAGCTGCTGCGCGGCTTCACCCGGATTGTCCACAAGTTCTGCGAGGCCCAGGCCGAGCACCCGCAACTCAAGGCCCAGGTGGCGCAGCTGGCGGGGCTGAACAAACAGTGGGGCGAGCTGACCCAGAAGATCGGCCTGGCGGCGATGAAGAACCCTGACGAGGTCGGCGCCGCCTCGATGGACTACCTGATGTATGCCGGCTACGTGATCCTCGCCTACTTCTGGCTGCGCATGGCCCTGGTCGCCCAGGACAAGCTCGCCGCCGGTAGCGACGAGGCGGCCTTCTACCAGGCCAAGCTGGCGACCTGCGACTTCTACTTCAAGCGCCTGCTGCCGCGCACCGCGGCGCACCTGGCTGCGGCCGAGGCGGGCAGCGACTGCTTGATGAGCCTGCCGGCCGAGCACTTCGCCCTCTGACGAGCGGTCGAGCGGAAAGAGACCCGCCGCCGGCGGGTCTTTTCATTTTCAAGTAGATAGATACGCTATTCGACTAATTGGTCATAACGCGACCCTATGTGTCTGTTGTGTTGCTCGGTTAAACTCCCAGGCCTGATGCAAACCCTGATGCAAACCCGTTGCTTCGTTCGAGGATTCTCCCATGGCTGACTACCAAGCCCCCCTGCGCGACATGCGCTTCGTGCTCAATGAAGTGTTCGAAGTCTCCAAGCTGTGGAGCCAATTGCCGGCCCTGGCCGAAGTGGTGGACGAAGACACCGCCAATGCCATCCTCGAGGAAGCCGGCAAGGTCACCGCCGGGGTTATCGCGCCGCTCAACCGCAGCGGCGACGAGGAAGGCTGCAGCTGGGACAACGGCAAGGTCAAGACCCCGGCCGGCTTCCCCGAGGCCTACCAGACCTACGCCGAGGGCGGCTGGGTCGGCGTCGGCGGTGATCCGGTGTTCGGCGGCATGGGCATGCCCAAGGTGATCTCGGCCCAGGTCGAGGAGATGGTCAACTCGGCCAACCTGTCGTTCGGTCTGTACCCGATGCTGACCGCCGGCGCCTGCCTGTCGATCAACGCCCACGCCAGCGAAGAGCTGAAGGAAAAGTACCTGCCGAACATGTACTCCGGCACCTGGGCCGGCTCCATGTGTTTGACCGAGCCGCACGCCGGTACCGACCTGGGCATCATTCGCACCAAGGCCGAACCCCAGGCCGACGGCAGCTACAAGATCAGCGGCACCAAGATCTTCATCACCGGCGGCGAGCACGACCTCACCGAGAACATCATCCACCTGGTGCTGGCCAAGCTGCCGGACGCGCCGGCCGGGCCCAAGGGCATCTCGCTGTTTCTGGTGCCCAAGTTCATGGTGGGCGCCGACGGCTCGCTGGGCGAGCACAACGCGCTGTCCTGTGGCTCGATCGAGCACAAGATGGGCATCAAGGCCTCGGCCACCTGCGTGATGAACTTCGACGGCGCCACCGGCTGGATCGTCGATGCGCCGAACAAGGGCCTGGCGGCCATGTTCACCATGATGAACTACGAGCGCCTGGGCGTCGGCATCCAGGGCCTGGCCACCGGCGAGCGTTCCTACCAGAGCGCCATCGAATACGCCCGTGAGCGCATCCAGAGCCGCGCGCCGACCGGCCCGCAGGCCAAGGACAAGGCCGCCGACCCGATCATCGTGCATCCGGACGTGCGCCGCATGCTGCTGACCATGAAGGCGCTGAACGAAGGCGGCCGCGCCTTCTCCAGCTACGTCGCCATGCAACTCGACACCGCCAAGTTCAGCGAGGACCCGGTCACCCGCAAGCGCGCCGAGGAGCTGGTCGCCCTGCTGACCCCGGTGGCCAAGGCCTTCCTCACCGACATGGGCCTGGAAACCACCCTCCACGGGCAGCAGGTGTTCGGCGGCCACGGCTTCATCCGCGAGTGGGGCCAGGAGCAGCTGGTGCGCGACTGCCGCATCACCCAGATCTATGAGGGCACCAACGGCATCCAGGCCCTCGACCTGGTCGGGCGCAAGGTGATCGGTAGCGGCGGCGCCTTCTACAAGCACTTCGCTGAGGAGATCAAGGTCTTCACCGATTCGGCCGACGGCAGCCTGGCGGAGTTCACCGAGCCGCTGAAAGCCGCCATCGCCAACCTCGAGCAGATGACCGCCGACCTGCTGGAGCGGGCCAAGGCCAACCCCAACGAGATCGGCGCCGCCTCGGTCGAGTACCTGCAGGTGTTCGGCTACACCGCCTACGCCTACATGTGGGCGCTGATGGCGCGGGCTGCCTTGGGCAAGGAAGGCCAGGACGACTTCTACGCCAGCAAGCTGGGCACCGCGCGCTTCTACTTCGCCCGCATCCTGCCGCGCATCCACTCGCTCAGCGCCTCGGTCAAGGCCGGCAGCGAGAGCCTGTACCTGCTGGACGCCGCGCAGTTCTAAGCGCTTTGCGTTGAAAAAAGCCCCGGCCAAGCGCCGGGGCTTTTCGTTTAGCATGGCGCATCGATCAAGGAGGGCTGGTCTGTGGCAAGGGTGCTGATACTCGGCGGTTACGGCAATTTTGGCAAAAGGATCGCCGAGCGTCTCGGCCAGTCTCATGGGGGGATCGAGCTGCTGATCGCCGGGCGCAACCTGGACCGGGCCGCGCGCCTGTGTGCGCAGCTGCAGCCGGGGGCACTGCCGGGCAGCCGCTTGCGCGGCGTCCGCCTGGACATGGATGCGCCGACCTTTGCCGATGAGCTCGCGGCGCTGGCGCCCGACATCGTCATCCACACCAGCGGCCCGTTCCAGGGCCAGGACCAGCGGGTGCCCATGGCCTGCATCCAGGCCGGCGCCCACTGCATCGACCTGGCCGACGATCGCCGCTACGTCTGCGCTATTCGCCAGCTGGACGAGCCGGCCAAGGCGCGGGGTGTGTTACTGATCAGCGGCGCCAGTTCGGTGCCCGGACTGTCCTCGACCGTGATCGACCATTTTTGCGGTGAGTTCGCCCGCCTCGAGACCATCGATTTCGCCATCGCTCCGGGCAACCGGGCGGAAGTCGGCGAAGCCACCCTCGAGGCCATCCTGTCCTATACCGGTCGGCCCTTCCGGGTACTCCAGCAGGGCCGCTGGGTCGAGCGCCATGGCTGGATGAATCCACGGCGGCTGGACTTCGGCGGACCGGTCGGTCGCCGTTGGCTGGCCAATATCGACATTCCCGACCTGGAGCTGTTTCCCCAGCGCTACCCCGGGGTGCAGAGCGTGCGCTTCCAGGCCGGTCTGGAGCTGCCGGTGCTGCACCACATCATGGTGGCGCTGGCCGGGCTGGCGAGGGTGCGCCTGGTCGACAGCTGGAGCGGCTGGGGCAGGCGCATGCTGCGGGCGCGCCAGCCGCTGATGGCGTTCGGCTCCGACGTTGGCGGCATGCGCATCGAGTTGGCCGGGCGCGATCACCAGGGCGAGCGGCGCACCCTGCAGTGGACCCTGTACGCCGAGCAGGGCGTGGGCCCCTATATCCCCACCCTGTCGGCCATCATCCTGGCCGGCAAGCTGCTGCGCGGCGAGCTGACCGAGCGCGGCGCTGTGCCCTGCCTCGGGCTCTACAGCCTGGCCGAGTTCGATGTCGAGGCGAGCCGGCTGGGCATCTACCAGCGGGTGACGCGATGAGCGCCTACCTGCTGCTCAAGTTCTTCCACGTGCTGGGGGCGGCGACGCTGATTGGCAGTGGCGCCGGCATCGCCTTCTTCATGCTGCTGGCGGCCCGCTCCGGCGACCGCCAACTGGTCGCCGGCACCACCCGGCTGGTGGTGCTCGCCGACTGGGTGTTCACCGCGCCGGCGGTACTGCTGCAGTTCGTCAGCGGCCTGCTGCTGATGGAGGTCGGTGGCTATCGCTACGACTCCCCCTGGTTCCTCGCGGCGCTGGCGCTGTTCCTGTTCATCGGCTGCTGCTGGCTGCCCGTGGTGGTGATCCAGTACCGGCTCCGGGCGCGGGCGTCCGAGCCCCTGGGGGCGGAGTTCCAGCGCCTGATGCGGCTGTGGATCGGTCTGGGCATCGCCGCCTTCGGCGCCATCCTGGTGCTGCTCTGGCTGATGGTCGCCAAGCCGCTGCCGATGTTCTGAGCCCGGCCATGACCAGCATTCGGTTTGCCCGCTATGCCCTGGCCTTCGTCTGGCTGGCGACGGCGGCGGTGTCGCTCGGCGGCGGTCGGCAGATCGGTTATGCCACCCTGGCGCAGGTCGGCATCGAGGGGTTGTTGGCCGAGCTGTGCGTCTATGGCGGCGCCGCCCTGGACCTGCTGCTGGGCCTGTGGACGCTGCTGGCGGTGGCGCCGCGGACCTGTCTGCGGGCGCAGGCGGCGCTGATCCTGCTCTACACGCTGTTGCTGACGCTGATCGCGCCGGCATTCTGGTTGCACCCGTTCGGGCCGTTGACCAAGAACATCCCGCTGCTGGCGCTGATTCAACTGCTCTACCAGCAGGTGGGGCGTCGCGAGCGAGGCTGAGTCCGGGCGCTCGGTGCAAACCGCGTCGCCATCACGCTTATCCCCGAGGTGGCCCGGCGCCACGCGCGCGGCCGACAAGCCCAGCCAATTTGTCGTGCCTGAGGGTAAAAAACCTATACCTCGAGCCTTGTGCCCAGTGCATCCGGCGCTTTGCCGGCGGGCACGCTTTTACCTTGGCAGCGACGACAAAAATCATAATTTCGCGAATCCCCGGCTCTGCACAGAATGCGCCCAACACCCCATCGCTGGCCGTAACAGCAGAACAACAATGATCGGAGTCCGAGGAATCGAGCCATGACCGACCTGAATCAAGCCGCCTTGCCGGAGTATCGGAGCAGGGCCGTCGAGCAGACTGAAATAGACACGCTGGTGGTTGGCGCCGGCCAGGCCGGCGTGGCCATCAGCGAGCACCTGAGCAAACTCGGGGTGCCGCACCTGGTGCTGGAGAGGAGTCGCATCGCCGAAGCCTGGCGCAGCGGGCGCTGGGACTCGCTGGTGGCCAATGGTCCGGCCTGGCACGATCGCTTCCCGGGTATGGAGTTCGACCTCGATCCCGACGGTTTCGCCCCGAAGGAGATGGTGGCGGATTATTTCGAGGCCTATGCCCGCCAGTTCAACGCGCCCATCCGCACCGGCGTGGAGGTCAAGCGCGTGGTGCGCAATGCCGACCGCCCGGGCTTCACCGTCGAGACCTCGGCGGGAGTGATCCGGGCCAACCGCGTGGTCGCCGCCACCGGCCCGTTCCAGCGCCCGCTGATCCCGCCGATCGCGCCCCGGGACGAGCGGCTCATGCAGATCCACTCCGCCGAGTACCGCAACCCGCAGCAGCTGCCCGAGGGTGGGGTGCTGGTGGTGGGCGCCGGCTCCTCCGGGGTACAGATCGCCGACGAGCTGCTGCGCGCCGGCAAGCGCGTGTACCTCTCGGTCGGACCGCACGACCGTCCGCCGCGGTCCTACCGCAACCGCGACTTCTGCTGGTGGCTGGGCGTGCTCGGCCTGTGGGACATGGAGGTCGCCCAGCCGGGCAAGGAACACGTGACCATCGCGGTCAGCGGCGCCCGCGGCGGCGAGACCATCGATTTTCGTCGCCTGGCCCAGCAGGGCATGACCCTGGTCGGCCTGACCAAGGCATTCGAGGGCGGCGTGGTGAGCTTCCAGGCGGACCTGGCCGACAACCTGGCCCGTGGTGACGAGAACTACCTGGCGCTGCTGGATGCCGCCGATTCCTACGTCGCGCGCAATGGCCTCGACCTGCCGGAGGAACCCGAAGCCCGCCGGACTTTCCCGGAGCCGGACTGCGTGAGCGAGCCGATCCTCGAGTTGGACCTGGCCGCGGCCGGCATCACCTCGATCGTCTGGGCCACCGGCTATGCCGTCGACTTCAGCTGGCTGCAGGTGGATGCCTTCGACGAGCAGGGCAAGCCGAAGCACCAGCGCGGCGTGTCCAGCGAGCCGGGCGTGTACTTCCTCGGCCTGCCGTGGCTGTCGCGCCGTGGCTCCACCTTCATCTGGGGCGTGTGGCACGACGCCAAGCACGTCGCCGACCACATCGCCACCCAGCGCAAGTACGCCGAGTACCGCGATGCCGGGCAGCGCCGGGACGAGCGCGGCGCCTGCGGTCAATCCGCCAGCCTTTCGGGAGTCAGCTGATGGTCACCCATACCCGCATCCGCATGTTCAACACCCAGGACACCTACCCCAACCAGAGCCTGGACAACGACCTGTGCCAGGCCGTGCGTGCCGGCAACACCCTGTATGTGCGCGGCCAGGTCGGCACCGATTTCGAGGGCCGCCTGGTCGGTCTCGGCGATCCGCGGGCACAGGCCGAGCAGGCGATGAAGAACGTCAAGCAGCTGCTGGAGGAGGCCGGCAGCGACCTCTCGCACATCGTCAAGACCACCACCTACCTGATCGACCCGCGCTACCGCGAGCCGGTCTACCAGGAGGTCGGCAAGTGGCTCAAGGGCGTGTTCCCGATCTCCACCGGCCTGGTGGTCAGCGCTCTCGGTCAGCCGCAGTGGCTGATGGAGATCGACGTGATCGCGGTCATCCCGGATGACTGGCAGCCGGACAACGCCTGAGGAGTACGCCATGACCTTTTCCATCGTCGGCCGCTGCGCCGAGACCGGCCAGCTGGGCATCGCCATCAGTTCCTCGAGCATCGCCGTCGGTGCCCGCTGCCCCTGGCTGCGCGCCGGAGTGGGGGCGGTGGCCAGCCAGAACATCACCCTGCCGGCCCTGGGGCCGCAGATCCTCGATGCCCTGGAGGCCGGGCTGGAGCCGGCGGCGGCGCTGGACCAGGCGCTGACCCGCAACGGCTACAGCCAGTACCGCCAGGTGGCGCTGCTCGACAGCCAGGGTCGCAGCGCGCTGTTCACCGGCAGCCAGGCCCTGGGCCTGCACCACGCCCTGGCCGGCGAGCAGTGCGTGGCGGCCGGCAACCTGCTGGCGGACCGCGGGGTGATCGTGGCCATGCTCGCGGCCTTCGAGCAGACCCCGGGGATGCTGGCCGAACGTCTGCTGGCGGCCATGAGAGCGGCGCTGGCGGCCGGCGGCGAGGCCGGCCCGGTGCATTCGGCGGCGCTGCAGGTGGTCGACGAGTTGACCTGGCCGCTGGTCGACCTGCGCGTGGACTGGGCCGAGCAGGACCCGCTCGGCGAGCTGACCAGGCTGTGGCGTGCCTACCAGCCGCAGATGCGCGACTACCTCATCCGTGCCCTCGACCCGACCCGCGCGCCCAGCTACGGGGTGCCTGGCGATGAGTGAGATGAGCAGCCGCGAGCTGCTGGCCGAGCTGGTGGCCTTCCCCACGGTCAGCCGCGACTCCAACCTGGCTCTGATCGCCTTTATCCGCGCCTACCTCGAGGGCCAGGGCGTGGCCTGCGAGCTGGACTACAACGCCGAGCGCAGCAAGGCCAATCTGTTCGCCAGCATCGGTCCGGCGGAGCGCGGCGGGGTGGTGCTGTCCGGGCACAGCGACGTGGTGCCGGTGGCCGGCCAGGCCTGGAGCCTGCCGCCGTTCCAGCTGAGCGAGCGGGACGGCAAGCTGTACGGTCGCGGCACCGCCGACATGAAGGGCTTTATCGCCTGCGCGCTGGCCGCCGTGCCGACGTTCCAGGCCCGGCCCTTGCGTCGGCCGGTGCACCTGGCCTTCTCCTACGACGAGGAGGTCGGCTGCCTCGGCGTGCGCTCGCTGCTGGCCGAGCTGGCGCGAAGACCGCACAGGCCGATCGCCTGCCTGATCGGCGAGCCCACCGAACTCAGGCCGGTGCTCGGTCACAAGGGCAAGCTGGCCATGCGTTGCCAGGTCCGCGGCGCGGCCTGCCACTCGGCCTACGCGCCGCAGGGGGTCAATGCCATCGAGGTCGCTGCCCGGCTGATCAACCGTCTCGGCGAGATCGGCCAGCGCCTGGCCGCGCCGGCACGCCAGGACCCGCGCTTCGACCCGCCGTTCTCCACCGTGCAGACCGGCCTGATCGGCGGCGGCCGGGCGCTCAACATAGTGCCGGAGCACTGCCAGTTCGACTTCGAGGTGCGCCACCTGCCGAGCGACGACCCGCAGGAGGTGGTCGCCGGGCTGAGGGACTACGCCGAGACCGAGTTGCTGCCGTCGATGCAGGCGCGCAGCGCCGCCAGCGCCATCGACTTTCAGCCGCTGTCGGCCTATCCCGGCCTGGCCACCGATCCGCGCGGCGAGGCGGCCGACTTGCTGGCGCTGCTCAGTGGTAGCCGGGCCTTTGGTACCGTGGCCTTCGGCACCGAAGGCGGGCTGTTCCACCAGGCCGGCATCCCCACGGTGATCTGCGGGCCGGGCAGCATGGAGCAGGGCCACAAGCCGGACGAGTTCATCCACCAGGCCCAACTCGACGGTTGCGACGCCCTGCTCGCGCGCCTGGCCGACTGGCTGCGCGTGCACCCCTGAGGCGGCGCCTGTCCGTCCGTCGCCGGGCGCGCCATTGGTCGGCCCTGGCGGCCGGTGCGCATGCGCCGGCGCAAGGCGCTTAAACGCGGGGGACCGGGACTTGGCGACCGATGGTCTGTTTCACCGGTGAAACAGTGTACTAGCCTTGTAACGACGAACAGCCAGATGCCGAAGTCCAGCGCTCGGATGCTTCGGCGGGGAGTTTGTCCTATGCGCAGTCACTCTCGCGGTCGCCAGCTCGGCCACCTGTCCATCCTCTTGCTCTCGGCCGCCACCCTGGCGGCGGTAGCCTCCTCGGCAGCCGCCGCGCCGGGCTTTACCGGCGGGCTTGAGGAACTGCCACGGGGGCGGCTGAAGAGCCAGATCGAACGACTGCCGCCGGCGGCGCAACAGCGCGCCCTGGAGTGGCTGCAGCGCTTCTCGATTCCCATGGAGGATTTCGACTACCTGCGCGTCGATCCCGAAGGCGGCGTCTATTACCAAGATACCGAACTGCCGGAGCCGGTCGAGGAGGCCGAGCCGGTGCTGCCGGCACAACCCGAGGCCGTGGCGCCGGAACAGACCTTCCTCCTGCACAGCCGCCCCGGCGCGGCCAAGGTGGTGTTCCTCGACTTCGACGGCGCCGTGATCAGCGGCACCGCCTGGAACGGCGGGGCCGCCGACCCGCTGTATGCCCGCCCCTACGATACCGACGGCAACCCGGGCAGCTTCGGCAGCGCCGAGCGGGCGGCGATCGCCGAGATCTGGCACCGGGTCGCCGAGGACCTGGCCCCGTTCGATATCGATGTGACCACCGAGGATCCGGGCGCATTCGGCCCGACGGTGGGGCATGTGCTGGTGACCGCAGACTCCGACGCCAACGGTGCGGCCATGCCGGCGCAAGGTGCCGGCGGGGTCGCCTATGTCGGGGTCTGGGGGCGTTCGGACTACCACAGCAAGTACCAGCCGGCGCTGGTCTACTTCGACAACCTGGGCAACGGTTTTCCACCCTACGTGGCCGAGGCGGCCAGCCATGAGTTCGGCCACAACCTCGCGCTGAGTCATGACGGCACCAACAGTCAGAGTTACTACAGTGGTCATGGCGCAGGCTATGTGTCCTGGGCGCCGATCATGGGGGTGGGCTACTACAACAACGTCACCCAGTGGAGTAAGGGCGAGTACCCCAATGCCAACAATCAGCAGGACGACCTGGCGATCATCGCTGGCCAGCTGGGCTATCGCCCGGACGACCACGGCGGCAGCCTGGCCGGGGCCACGCCGCTGCAGGTGGATGCCGACGGCAGCGTCTACGTGACCTTTCCCGAGATCGACCCGGACAATCTCGATCCGGCCAACAAGGGCGTGATCGAAACCCGCAGCGATACCGATTTGTTCTGGTTTGACACCGGCGCCGGTCCGCTCAGCTTCAATGTGATACCGGCCTGGGAGGCCTTCTATCGCGGCTCGCGGCGTGGGGCCAATCTGGATATCCAGGCCCGGCTGTACGACGCCGCTGGTCAACTGCTGGCCAGCAGCGACCCGCTCGACGACACCCTGGCGCAGCTGGCGGCCGATCTGCCGGCCGGCCGCTACTACCTGGAAGTCGGCGGCGTCGGCAATGCCGGGGTGCCTTACAGCGACTATGGCAGCCTGGGCATGTATTTCATCTCCGGCAGCGTGCAGCCGGCGACGCTCGACCAGACCGCGCCGACCCCCGATCCGATGGGCTGGGCGCTTGCTCCGGTGGCCAACGGCGCCAGCCGCATCGACATGACGGCGCTGACCGCGAGCGACGCCTCGGGCGTCGTCCGCTACTGGTTCCAGTGCGTCAGCGGCGGGGGCGGTTGCGTCGACAGCGGCTGGCAGAACAGCGCCCAGTACAGCGCCAGCGGCCTCAGCGCCGGCACCTCCTACAGCTTCCGGGTCAAGGCCGCCGATGCCGCCGGTAATGAAACCGCCTGGTCGGGGCTAGGCAGCGCGACCACCGCGGCGAACCAGGCGCCGGTGGCGGTCGATGACAGCGCCGCGACCGATGAAGACAGCGCGGTACTGATCGCGGTGCTGGCCAATGACAGCGATGCGGATGGCGATCCCCTGGCCATCGCCAGCTACGGCCAGGGCAGCCTGGGGGCGGTGAGCCAGAACGGAACCAGCCTGCTGTATACCCCGCACGCCGACGTCAGCGGCACGGACAGCTTCAGCTACAGCCTGAGCGATGGCCTGCACGCGCCGGTCAGCGCGACGGTCAGCGTGACCATCCGGCCGGTCAACGATGCCCCACTCGCCGCCGACGACAGCGTCGATGTCGCGGTCAACAGCTCGGTGGTCATCGAGGTGCTGGCCAACGACAGCGATCCGGAGGGCGACGCACTCAGCCTGCAGAGCTGGAGCGAGCCGGGCAAGGGCAGCCTGACCCGCGTCGGCGATACCCTGGTCTACCAGAGCGGCAACAAGCGCGGTGGCGACAGCTTCAGCTACAGCATCGCGGACAGCCAGGGCGCCTCGGCGACCGCCACGGTCTCCATCGCCATCAGTGCCGATGGCGGCGCAGGCGGTGGTGGTGATGGCGGGGGCAAATGCAACCCGAAGAAGGGCTGCTAGGGCGCGTCCACAAGGCCGACCCGCGCCGGGATGGCGACCGCTCGAGGGCGCGCGAGGCGCTTAGCGCCTGACGCCGGCACCCCCGGGGAAACCCGCCAGGGTCTTGCGGTACTCGTCCGGGGTGGCGCCCATCATCCGCCGGAACATGGCGATGAACGCCGAGACCGAGTTGTAACCCAGGTCGTGGGCGATGTTCTCGACGGTCTGTCCTGCTTCCAGGGGCGCCACCGCGCTGAGCACGCGCAGGCGCAGGCGCCATTCGCTGAGGGTCATGCCCAGCTCGCGCTGGCTGCGGCGCATCAGGGTGCGCTCGGTGGTGTGTACCGTCCGGGCCAGCTCGGCGATGGAGCGGCAGTCACCGGGATTGCCCTGCAGCGCCCTGAGCACCGGTTCTAGCAGCGAGTCGCGCGAGGCGGGCAGGTAGCTGCCCGCGACCTCGGCACTGCCCAACTGGTCGACGGCCACCTGCAGCAGGCGAAGCTCCTGTGCGGTTTTCGCCGCGCCCTCGATGTGCTGGCGACAATGCTCGAGCAGCGCCCGCAGCAGCGGGCCGACGGTCAGCGCGCAGGCCTGGCGCGGCAGGGCCGCGGTCAGCCCCGCGCTGACATAGAGCGAGCAGTAAAAGGTTTCGTCATGGTTCATGCCGCGGTGCTCGACGCCGGGCGGCAGCCAGATGCCGTACTGCGAGGGGGCGAGAAAATGCTGGCCCTGCAGCTGCACCTCCATCACCCCGGTGAACGAGTAGACGAATTCGCCCCAGTCATGCCGGTGGCTCGGAAAACTGGCCTCGGCGGGCATGCGTGCCGAGCGGAAGTGGATCGGCGTCGGCAAGTCATCGGTGAATGGCGCCACCTGCAGGGGGCGCGCGCGCGTGGTGGGGGCAGGCATGCTGTCGGTCCGCCGTGATCCAGTGTCAGGTTTGCGTTATGTAACGCATCACTGACCGCGTGACAATGCGCACCAAGACATTCGGAGCCGCCCCATGGACTCGCGTAAACCGCTCGACGTTTCGGCCATCGGCCTGATGCTGATGCTCTGCCTGATCTGGAGCATGCAGTCGATCGCGCTCAAGGCCACCGCCGCCGATTTCTCGCCGGTCCTGCAGATCGCCCTGCGCTCGGCCATCGGCGCGGTGCTGGTGGGCGGGCTGATGCTGTGGCGGCGTGAGCGCCTGAGCCTGGCGACGGGCATCTGGCAACCCGGCGTCCTGGCCGGCGCCTGCTTTGCCCTGGAGTACCTGCTGGTCGGCGAGGCGCTGCAGCACACCTCGGCCGGCCATGTGGTGGTATTTCTCTATACCGCGCCGGTGTTTGCCGCCCTGGGCCTGCATTGGTGGCTGCCGAGCGAGCGCTTGGCTCCGTTGCAGTGGCTGGGCGTGGGGCTGGCCTTCGCCGGCATTGCGATCGCCTTTCTGCGCGGCGTCGAAGGCGGCAACGGCGACCTGCCGCGAATGCTCTGGGGCGACCTGCTGGCCTTGCTCGGCGGCGTCACCTGGGCGGCCACCACGGTGCTGGTGCGGGTCACCCGGCTGGCGACGCTGCCGGCGACGCAGACGCTGCTGTACCAGTTGGCGATGGGCTTTGTGCTCCTGCTGCCGGCCGCCCTGCTGATCGGCCACACCACCTTCAACCCGACCTCGCTGGTCTGGCTGAGCCTGGCGTACCAGTCGCTGATGGTGTGCTTCGCCAGCTTCCTGATCTGGTTCGCCCTGCTGCGCCGCTACCTGGCCTCGCGGCTCGGCGTGCTGTCGTTCCTGACCCCCTTGTTCGGTGTCATCCTCGGCGCCTGGCTGCTGGACGAAGCCATCGAGCCCGGGTTCGTCCTGGGCAGCGCACTGGCGCTCACGGGAATCGTGCTGGTCAGTGGCCATGGCTGGATCAAGTCGGCGGCCAGAGCCGCCGAACGGGCCAAGCTAGCCGGGTAGACCCAGTAGCTCGCTCAGGGAAAGGGCGCGCAGCCTCAGGCCGCTGCCGGCGCCGCGGAAAACACCTGCACGGCCGCCAGCACCCAGAGCGCGATCAGCAGCAGGTTGCTCAGGGCGAAGGCGGCCAGCCGGTGCATGACGTTGTTGTAGCTGAGGTGGATCAGGCTGTGCACCACACGGGCCAGCACATAGGCCCAGGCCAGCGCCAGCATGGCCGGCGAGGGGATCGCGGTGACGTAGATCAGCAGGCAGCCGACATAGAACAGCACCGGGATCTCGAGCAGGTTCATGTAGTTCCTGTTCGGCAGGCTCACGTAGGGCGGCACCGCGGCCGACTCACCATAGCGATAGTCGCCGGGGCCGGTCTCGCGGCGCGCGGCGGAGCGGAAACGGGCGATCGGGATCTGCAACAGGACCACGCAGGTCCAGAGCACCAGGGCGAAGATCGGGTAGAGAATGGCCAGATTGTGCATGCCTGCAACTCCTTGTGCGTATGCGAAGGGCCCCTGAAGGCGGGGCGCGCCCGAGTGTAATCCGCCTCCCTGGCGAAGTCAGGGCCGGCGGCGCAAGTGCACCAGCGCAAGTGCACCAGCGCAAGTGCGCCAGCGAAAAGCGTGCGGCTTTAGGGCGAGGGCCAACCTGGAGCGTTGATTCGGCGGCCGACCGTGCCGAGGGCGTCGGCATCGCCATCCTCTTCCGTGCTCCCGGCAGCCTGGGGCAGGGCACAAGCCCGACGATTTCGTCAGTTGCGGACAGCTCGAGTGCCGCGAGGCGTTGCGGGAGCGATTGGCGGACGGAATGTCCGCCCGAGAGGGGAAGGGCCGGTCGGGTCGCCCGACCGGCTTGGCGCATCAGAAGATGTCGTAGGGGTATTCGATGATCACGCGAACCTGGTCGGCATCGCCGTCCCAGCTGTCGTCACCACCGGAGATGCGGTGGGTCGCCCAGCGCACACGAGTGGAGAGGTTCTTGGCCGGGCCATCCTGCACCACGTACTTGATGTCGAGGTCGCGCTCCCAGTGCTCTTCGCCGTCGGCGGTGGCGTAGTAGCTGTAGGCGCCGCTACCCACGTCGCTGCCGTCGATATCGGTACCCTTGATGTAGCGGATGCCGAAGGTCAGCCCGGGTACACCGTAGCTGGCGAAGTCGAGGTTGTAGAAGGCACCGTAGGACTTCTCGTTCGGGCCGTTGAAGTCCACCAACTGCGAGGAGTTGGCCAGGTAGATGGAGTCGTGGAAGGTGCCCGGGCCAAGGCCGAGGTAGTCGAACGGCTGGTCACCGTCGATCTCCTGGTAAGTCAGTTTGAACGTGTGGGCACCGACCGTGTAGGCCGCTGCCAGCGAGTAGGCGAGCGTGTCGATTTGACCCGCCAGCGACTTGCCCTTGTCATCGGTCTGATAGACGTTGACGTCGAAGTTCATGCTTTGGGAGTCGCTGATCGGCAAGGTGTAGTTGAGGTTGCCGTAGTACTGACGCCAGATGTCGGCGTACTCGGAGCCATACAGGCTGGCGCTGAGCTGGTCGGTGAGCGAGAAGTTGCCGCCGACGAAGTCTGCCGTGTCGGTGCTCACGCCGGCGTAAGCGGCGAAGAAGTCATCGTCACTGTTGGTGCTGTTGAAGTCCTTGGCGGCGGTCAGGTGCGCGGCCTCCAGGCTCACTCCCTCCAGCTCGTTGCTGGTCAGCCACAGGCCGGTCACGGTGCCCGGTACCAAGCGGAGATCGGAGGCGGCGAACACCGGGTTGTAGGGGCGCAGGTTGTTGCCGTACTTCAGCTCGGTGTTGGAAATGCGCATTTTGACATTGGCACCGGCCGAGCCTGCGGTGGCAGCAGTGCCATCACCTTCGGGTACCAGTACTCCAGCCCTGCCGGAGTGTCCCTGACCACCGTCGAGCTTGATCACGCCATAGGCGCTGGCGTCGACGCCGAAGCCTACGGTGCCCTGGGTGTAGCCGGAGGTGTAGTCGAGGCGCAGGCCCTGGCCCCACTCGCGGCGGTCGACGTCGTCACCGTGGTAGGTGTGGTAGTCGTGATGCCAGTACAGGTTGCGGGTGAGGAATTTCAGGTGGCTGTCTTCGACGAAGCCCTGGCTGTCGGCCTGGCTGGCCATGGCCAGAGGGGCGGCGGTGGCGGCGGTGATGGCCAGGGCCAGTAATGTTTTTTTGCGAGATGACATGGCTTGCTCTCCGAGTCTTATTAGTGTCGTTGGCGGCAGAGAAAGGGGCATCGCATCCTCCCTTGAACGAGCGAGAGTGTTGCTGGGCCGTAGATACTGGCCAAAAGAAGCGAGTCCCGGACCCGGCGAGGCCGGGTCCTGGTCGAGAGTAAGGCGCTGAGGAGATCGCGAATGCATGAGGGCGACAATTAAGGGCCTGAATCCGACCTGGCTGCGCAGGGCTCCGCCGAGCGGTCATCGATCCGTCGCGGCCGTCGAGCGGCCCTTTTCACCACCACCGATAATGGCCGTTGGCGAGGGCGCGCCGATGCGAGTCCTGGTTGCCGCCGATTGCGCTGACGCGATGATACGAGCGCGATCCCGAGGTCGCGGGTCGCCTTGAGGAGGGGCCGGCACGAAGCCAGGACGGTGCGGATGAAGGCCTGCCGCTATGACCAGGAACGGACATTCGCAGAGGGCCGACCGCTGCCCGTTGCCAGCGGCAATCGTCGACCCGGAGCTGCCGATCGGAGGCGCAAACCCCTGCATGCAGCCTCAGCTAAGCGGACACATCGGCAGCGCTGGTCACGAAAGGCTTCTACGCCTCGATCTGCACATCGGCGGCAGGGACGACGACGGCGCGCTTGCCGAAGCTCGTCATGTTCGCCAGCGTGGTGTTGTGATGCGCCGTGATTTGCGCGGCTGACAGTACCCCGTTGTCCACCGTCGAATGCGCGTCTGCAACCAGGACTACCTCATAGCCCAGCGCCAAGGCGCGTCGGGTGGTGGTGTCGACGCAGAAGTCGCTCTGCAAACCACAGATCAGCAAACGCGAGATATCCCGCTCCTGCAGACGCTGGATCAGCTCGGTGCGATGGAAAGAGTCCGGGGTTGTCTTGCGAATGCGAAGATCGCCCGGCGATGTCGCCAGCCCTTCGGCGAGTTGCCAACCGTCGCTGTCGAACTGCAGAGGACCGCGCTCCTCTTCATGCTGGATCAGCACCACCGGTGCGCCGGTGGCGCGTGCCCTCTCGGCAACGGTGTTGATTCTTTCGATGACCCGCCCGCTATCGAAGGCGGCTTCCGCGCCGGTACAGAGTGCCTGTTGGACGTCGATGATCAGTAGTGCGCTAGACATGGGGTTCCTCCCTGGAGTTGGCGTATGGGGCAAGGGGCAGCGGCCCGCAATCAGCATTGTTGCGGATGGAGTGTCCTGGTTCGCAGCCTGCACGGAGGATGGTAGCGCCGGCGGCATCGGCTCGACCATCCTTGCCTGCCTCCCGCGCCTAAACCCCGCCCTCGCTGGTCGGCGCCAGCTGCGCCTGGCAGAACTCGACGAACAGCTGCGCCGGCTTGGTCAGCTGGGCGCGCTTGAGCCAGGCGGCGACCAGCCCGGAGCTGCTCACCGATTCGGCGATATCCACCGTCACCACCTTCTTGCCGTCGTAGGTGCACTCCGAGTGCGGCCGGGTGACCAGCAGGGAGAAGCCGAAACCCTGGCCGACCATGCCGCGCACCATCTCGATCGACGGTGAGCTGAACACCACGTTCGGGCTCAGGCCGAGCTCCTCGAACAGGCTGACGAAATAGGTGCGGCTCGGCTGCACGTCGAGCAGGATCATCGGCTCCAGGCACAGGTCGCGCAGCGACACCCGGGCCTGGCCGGTGAAGCGGTGGCCCTCCGGCAGCAGGGCGTAGGGCTTCTGCGGGGTCATCAGCGGCTCGCAGGCGATGGTCGCGTCGAGGTCGTGGTCATAGAGGATCGCCAGGTCGAAGCGCCCGGCGGTCAGGCCCTGCACCAGTTCCTGCTGCTCGCCGTCGCGGATGCGGATCTCCACCCCCGGGTAGAGGGCGTTGAAGCCGGCGATCAGGCGCGGCAGGTAGAGCGGGGCGACGGTCTCGAAGCAGCCGATGTCGATTTGCCCGGCCACCACGTCGTTGTCGGCCAGGGCGTTCTGCTCGAACTCGTGGGCCATGCGCAGCAGTTCCTGGGCCTTGCGGTAGAAGCGCGCGCCGCTGGGCGTCAGGGACACCCCCTGGGCGTGGTGGCGGATGAACAGCTGCACACCGAAGCTTTCCTCCAGGCCCTTGATCGCGGTGGAGATCGACGGCTGGGCGATGTACAGCTTGCGCGAGGCCTCGGCCACGCTGCCGCACTCCACGGTGGTCACGAAATACTTGAGTTGGCGCAAGGTGTAGTTGGCCATGGGGCTCCTCTGCCGCGGACCTGCGGATCCGTCTTGTCATGGTAATCGAGGCCCCAACATACCCCAGGAGGGTCGGTGCGGGGCTTCCCGGCTGAGCAGTTTTTTCATGGCCTGCGAGCATATATTTACTAATTTTCCTGGCGCCCGGCCTGGGCCACCATCCTCCTCAACAACCACGACAAGCCGCTTGCGGCCTTCGGTATGAGGAGAGGGCGATGCTGCAGTACAGCGATTGGCAAAGGCGCGCAGCCGCACAAGGCTTTATCACCCAGGCACTGATCGACGGTGAGCTGCGTGCGGCCCGGGGCGGCGCCACCTTCGCCGCCATCAATCCGGCCACCAACCAAATGTTGGGCGAGGTCGCCGCCTGCGACGCGGCCGATGTCGATGCCGCGGTACGCAGCGCCCGCCGCGCCTTCGACCAGGGGCCCTGGGCGCGCATGGCGCCGCGCGAGCGCAAGGCGGTGCTGCTGCGCCTGGCCGAGCTGATCCTGGCCCACCGCGAGGAGCTGGCGTTGCTCGATTCGCTGAACATGGGCAAGCCGGTGATGGATGCCTACAACATCGACGTGCCGGGGGCGGCCAACGTCTTCGCCTGGTACGCCGAAGCCCTGGACAAGCGCTATGACCAGGTGGCGCCGACCGCCGGCGATGCCCTGGCCACCATCCGCCGCGAGCCGCTGGGGGTGATAGGCGCGGTGGTGCCGTGGAACTTCCCGCTCGACCTGGCCGCCTGGAAGCTGGCTCCGGCCCTGGCCGCCGGCAACTCGGTGGTGCTCAAGCCCGCCGAGCAGTCGCCGTTCTCGGCCCTGCGCCTCGGCCAGCTGGCGCTGCAGGCCGGGCTGCCGGCCGGGGTGCTGAACGTGCTGCCGGGGCTCGGCGAGACGGCAGGCAAGGCCCTCGGCCTGCATATGGACGTCGACTGCCTGGCCTTCACCGGCTCCACCGAGGTGGGCAAGTACTTCATGGCCTACGCGGCTCAGTCGAATCTCAAGCAGGTCTGGCTGGAATGCGGCGGCAAGAGCCCCAACCTGGTGTTCGCCGACTGCCAGGACCTCGACCTGGCGGCGGAGAAGGCCGCCTTCGCGATCTTCTTCAACCAGGGCGAGGTCTGCTCGGCCAACTCGCGGCTGCTGGTCGAGCGCTCGATCCACGACGAGTTCGTCGAGCGCCTGATCGCCAAGGCGCGCGACTGGCAGCCGGGCGATCCGCTGGACCCGGCCAGCCGCATGGGCGCCATCGTCGAGGCGCGGCAGAGCGAGCGGATCATGGCCTTCATCGACCAGGCCCTAGGCGAGGGCGCGCGCCTGGCCTGCGGCGGCCAGCGCCTGCGGATCAACGGCTCGGACAACTTCATCCAGCCGACCCTCTTCACCGGGGTGAGTCCGCAGATGCGCCTGGCCCGCGAGGAGGTGTTCGGCCCGGTGCTGGCGGTCATGCCCTTCGACAGCGAGGAACAGGCCATCGGCCTGGCCAACGACAGCCCCTTCGGCCTGGCCGCCTCGCTGTGGAGCGACGACCTTGGCCGCATCCAGCGGGTGGCCCGGCGCCTGCGGGTCGGCACCGTGTCGGTGAACACGGTGGACGCCCTCGACGTCTGCGTGCCGTTCGGCGGCTGCAAGCAGTCCGGCTTCGGCCGCGACCTGTCGCTGCAGGCCCTCGACCAGTACAGCCACCTGAAAACCACCTGGCTGCAGCTGCGCGGCTGAGGTCGGGTCGGTTCCAGGCTTCCGTTAATCCATCATCAAGGCGAGGTCGCTGCCATGACAGTCTTCCCCAATCCCACCCGCACCACCCGTGACTACCAGGAACTGGATGCGGCCCACCACATCCATGCCTTCGTCGACCAGAAGGCGCTGAACGCCGAGGGGCCGCGGGTGATGGTCCGCGGCGAGGGCCTGCAGCTGTGGGACAGCGACGGCAAGCGCTACCTGGACGGCATGTCCGGCCTCTGGTGCACCAACCTCGGCTACGGCCGCCAGGACCTGGCCGCCGCCGCCAGCCGCCAGCTGGAGCAGCTGCCGTACTACAACATGTTCTTCCACACCACCCACCCGGCGGTGGTCGAGCTGTCCGAGCAGCTGTTCAGCCTGCTGCCCAGCCACTACAGCCACGCGGTCTACACCAACTCCGGCTCGGAGGCCAACGAGGTGCTGATCCGCACCGTGCGGCGCTACTGGCAGATTCTCGGCAAGCCGCAGAAGAAGGTGATGATCGGCCGCTGGAACGGCTACCACGGCTCGACCCTGGCCAGCACTGCGCTCGGCGGCATGGGTTTCATGCACGAGATGGGCGGCATGCTGCCGGACTTCGCCCACATCGGCGAACCCTACTGGTACGCCGAGGGCGGCGAGCAGAGCCCGGCCGAGTTCGGTCGCCGCTGCGCCCTGCAGCTGGAGGAGAAGATCCTCGAACTGGGCGCCGAGAACGTCGCCGCCTTCGTCGCCGAGCCGTTCCAGGGTGCCGGCGGCATGATCTTCCCGCCGGAAAGCTACTGGCCGGAGATCCAGCGCATCTGCCGCCAGTATGACGTGCTGCTGTGCGCCGACGAGGTGATCGGCGGCTTCGGCCGTACCGGCGAATGGTTCGCCCACCAGCACTTCGGCTTCCAGCCCGACACCCTGTCGATCGCCAAGGGCCTGACCAGCGGCTACGTCCCCATGGGCGGGCTGGTGCTGTCCAAGCGCATCGCCGAGGTGCTGGTGGAGCAGGGCGGGGTCTACGCCCACGGCCTGACCTACTCCGGCCACCCGGTGGCGGCGGCGGTGGCCATCGCCAACATCAAGGCATTGCGCGACGAGGGCGTGGTCGAACGGGTCAAGGCCGACACCGGCCCCTATCTGCAGCAGTGCCTGCGCCAGGCGTTCGCCGACCACCCGCTGGTCGGCGAGATCCAGGGCAGCGGCCTGGTCGCCGCCCTGCAGTTCAGCCAGGACAAGGCCAGCCGCCAGCGCTTCGCCAACGAGACCGAGCTGACCTGGCGCTGCCGCAGCATCGGCTTCGACGAGGGCCTGATCATCCGCGCCACCCTCGGCCGGATGATCATGGCGCCGGCCCTGGTAGCCACCCGTGGCGACATCGACGAGCTGGTGGCCAAGACCAAGCTGGCGGTGGACCGCACCGCCCAGGAGTTCGGCCTGCTCTAGCCCGAGCTTCCATCGATCCGGCCCCGCGCAGGCGGGGCTCCCCTGCAACCGACACGGCGCCCGCCTGCGCAGGCGCCGGAGGATAGTCACGCTTCGCCGCAGCGGCCCGCCAGAGGTCCGCGCGCTGGAAAGATTGACGGCCCCTGGCCCGTACTGCCCCGCAAACCAACAACTACAGCCGAAAGGCGGAGGGAATCTTTCATGCACCAGTCCTTGCACACCCGTTTCTCCTTGTCCCTGGCCGCCAGCGCGCTGGCCCTGGGCCTCGCCAGCGGCGCCCAGGCCGGCACCCTGACCATCGGCCATACCACCTGGGTCGGCTACGGCACCCTGTACCTGGCCCGCGACCTCGGCTACTTCAAGGAGCAGGGCCTCGACCTGCAGCTGACCACCATCGAGGAGGCCTCGATGTACATGGCCGCCCAGGCCTCGGGGAAGATCTCCGGCTCGGCCTCGACCATCGATGAAATCCTCAAGTACCGCCCGCAGTTCTGCTTCAAGGCGGTGGCCGCGCTGGACGACAGCTTCGGCGGCGACGGCGTGCTGGTGGGCGACCAGGTCACCAGCCTGAAGGAGCTCAAGGGCCAGCCGGTGGCGGTCAACGAGGGCTCGGTCTCGCAGTTCTGGCTGTCCTACCTGCTCAAGCGCCAGGGCATGCAGATGAGCGACCTGAACATCCAGAACATGACCGCCGACGACGCGGCCACCGCCTTCATCGCCGGCCGGGTGCCGGCGGCGGTGACCTGGGAGCCGCACCTGTCGCTGGTGCGGCAGAAGGGCCAGGGCAAGGTACTGGTCGACAGCACCCAGACCCCGGGGGTGATCGTCGACGTGGTGGCGCTCAACTGCGACGTCATCGAGCGCCAGCCGGAGGACGTCAAGGCGCTGGTCAGCGGGCTGTACAAGGCGGTGCAGTACACCCGGGAACACCCGCAGGAGGCCTACGCGATCATGGCCAAGGGCGTCGGCGGCTACCTCAGCGATCCGGCCGAACTGGCCGAGGCGGCCAAGGGCGTGCGCTTCTACGACCAGGCCATGAGCGAGGAACTGCTCGGCAGCGGGGGCAAGGCCAAGGGCCTGATCCGCCTGGCCAACGAGACCTGGAGCGCCCTGCAGGGCAAACGCTACGAGGTCAGCTACGAGCAGCTGGTCGACAGTCGCTTCGTCACGCCCTAGCGCCCCGTCGGGAGCGGCCGAGGTCGCTCCCGCTGTCCGCCATACATTTTCCTGATTTCGCGAGAGGAGGTGGCCATGTCCACCGGTAAATCCTGGCTGAACCGCTGCCTGACCCCCAAGGTCGAGCTGCCGGCCCAGCTCGTCTTCGGCGCCAGCAGCCTGTGCTGGCTGCTGGTGATCGGCCTCTGGGCCGGACTGTCCTATGGCGGCGTGGTGCCGGCCATGTTCCTGCCCACCCCGGGCGCGGTGCTGCAGGCGGCCGGCCGCCTGGCCGGCGACGGCACCCTCGGCCAGCACGTCTGGGCCAGCGTCGAGGTGGTGCTGATCGGCTTCGCCGTGTCGTCGCTGGTGGCGGTGCCGCTGGGGCTGCTGATGGGCAGCTTCCGCATCGTCCAGGCGCTGATCGAGCCGCTGGTCAACTTCATCCGCTACCTGCCGGTGACCTCGTTCGTGCCGCTGTTCATCCTGTGGATCGGCATCGGCCTGGAGCAGCGGGTGACGGTGATCATCTTCGGCGTGTTCTTCCAGCAGCTGGTGATGATCGCCGACGTGTCCAAGGGCGTATCCAAGGACCTGATCAACGCCTCCTACACCCTCGGCTGCAACCGCCGCGACGTGGTTCTGCACGTGCTCGGCCCGGCCTCGCTGCCCGGCGTGCTGGACACCCTGCGGGTCACCATGGGCTGGGCCTGGACCTACCTGGTGGTGGCCGAGCTGGTCGCCGCCTCCAGCGGCCTGGGCTACATCAGCCTGAAGGCCATGCGCGGCTTCCAGGTCGACGTGATCTTCCTCGCGATCGCCATCATCGGCCTGCTCGGCCTGATGACCGATCAACTGTTCCGACTTCTTCGACTCAAGGTGGCCTCATGGGCGCAGTAGCAGCGGTACATAAGGATCAAGCGGTTTCCCTGGCAGCTTCGGGCACGGCGCCGCCGCAGCTGCGCGTCGAGGCGGTCAGCCTGCACTACCAGACCCCCGGCGGCGCCACCTTCACCGCCCTCGACCAGGTCTCGCTGGCGGTGCCGGACCAGCAGTTCGCCGTGCTGGTCGGGCCCTCCGGCTGCGGCAAGTCGAGCCTGCTCTACCTCACCGCCGGCCTGGCCGAGCCGAGCGCCGGGCAGATCCATGTCGGCGGTCGCCAGGTCGAGGGGCCGGGCGCCGACCGCGGCATGGTGTTCCAGAGCTACACCCTGTTCCCCTGGCTGACGGTGCGGCAGAACATCGCCTTCGGTCTCAGGCGGCGCGGCCAGTCGGCGGCGCAGTGCCGGGAGACGGTCGACTACTACCTCAACGAGGTCGGCCTCGGCGCCTTCGCCGACAACTATCCCAAGCAGTTGTCCGGCGGCATGATGCAGCGCGTGGCGATCGCCCGGGCGCTGGCCAACGACCCGCAGATCCTGCTGATGGACGAGCCCTTCGGCGCCCTGGACAGCCAGACCCGCCTGCAGATGCAGCAGCTGCTGCTGCGGGTGTGGGGCAACAGCAAGAAGACCGTGCTGTTCGTCACCCACGACATCGACGAGGCGATCCTGCTCGGCGACAGCGTGTACGTGATGGGCGCCCGGCCGGGGCGGATCAAGCGGGTGCTGGAGGTGCCGCTGGCGCGCCCGCGCAGCCTCGACCTGGTCATGGAGCGGCCGTTCATCGAGATGAAACGGGAGATATTCGGCCTGCTGCACGAGGGCGACGAGCAGGCCGTCAGCTAGCGTCGGGCGCACCCGCCGGCGGTCGCTGGCGGGTGAAGGCCGCGCGGCGCTGCGGCATACTGCGCGGCTCAGGCTCCGTGTGAATGCTCATGACCCCGTTGAAATACCTCCAGGGCTACCCGGCCCAGCTGCAGGACCAGGTGCGCCAGCTGATCGCCGGCGAACGCCTGGGCGACTACCTGGCCCAGCGCTACGGCGGCCGCCACAGCGTGCAGAGCGACAAGGCGCTGTACGCCTACACCATGGCGCTCAAGCAGGAGCACCTGAAGAACGCGCCGGCCATCGACAAGGTGCTGTTCGACAACCGCCTCGACCTGACCCATCGCGCCCTCGGCCTGCACACCGCGATCTCGCGGGTGCAGGGCGGCAAGCTCAAGGCCAAGAAGGAGATCCGCGTGGCCGCGCTGTTCAAGGAGGCGGCGCCGCAGTTCCTGCAGATGATCGTGGTGCACGAGCTGGCGCACCTGAAGGAGAGCGAGCACAACAAGGCCTTCTACAAGTTGTGCGAATACATGCTGCCGGACTATCAGCAGCTGGAGTTCGACCTGCGCGTCTACCTGACCTGGCGCGACCTGCAGGGCCGCGCGCCGACGTGAGCGGCAGTCCGGCGCGGTTCAGCCACGCAACATCACGTTGAGCTGGTCGACCACTTCCGCCCAGTCGGCGTCCTCGAGAATTTCCTCGCGCAGGAAGGCGGCCTGGGCCGGACTCCAGAAGGGCGCATCGGCGAGCTTGCAGTCCTCTGCCAGGGGCGCGTGGGTGGCGATGAAGCGGTCGATGCTGGCCGGGTCGGCGTCCAGGCCGAGCTGCTTGAACAGTGCCGGCAGTTCATGAACGGGGCTTTCCATTGGTGCTCCTCCAGAGGCGGGATGGGTCATCTCCTTGAGCCTAGCGCAGTTGGCGCCGGCCACGGCGGCTGTGTCCGGTTGGCCCGACGGGCCAGCCAGGCGCCATGCTGGCGGCCGGCGGCCGTCAGCTGATAGGCTGCGCGGCAAACCCAAGGACCGGTCGAGGTGTGCAAGCTATGAGTCCAGGCTATGGCCGCCGCATTGCCCTGGCCTGGTTTTGCCTGCTGCTGGCCGGGCCGCTCCAGGCGCGTGAGCTGCTGGCGGTCGGCACCCGCTTCCCCGGGGTATTCGAGCGCCAGGACGACGGGCAGTACGCCGGCCTGGCCACCAGCCTGCTGCGCGAGGCCCTCGAGCCGCTCGGTTACCGCCTGAGTTTCGCGCTCTATCCTTGGGCCCGCGCGCAGCACATGGTCGAACTGGGGCAGGCCGATATCCTTATCGGTCCTTACAAGAATGCCACGCGCGAAGCGCAATTCGCCTTCTCGGACCGCCCCTTCTACCGCGATCGCATCGTCTTCTATCGCAGCAGCGCTCGCCAGCTGGACTGGGACGGCGACTATCGGCCGCTGGCCGGGCGGCGGATCGGCGTGGTGCGTGGCTGGTTCTATGGCGAGGGTTTCGAGCGGGCGCGCGAGCAGCTTGAGCTGATCACGGTCGAAGGGGTCGAGAACGGGCTGCGC
The DNA here is from genome assembly GCF_041027545.1 of Pseudomonas zhanjiangensis. Taxonomy (NCBI): domain Bacteria; kingdom Pseudomonadati; phylum Pseudomonadota; class Gammaproteobacteria; order Pseudomonadales; family Pseudomonadaceae; genus Pseudomonas; species Pseudomonas zhanjiangensis. Next base: position 95,208 of record NZ_JBFTEG010000009.1, read on the forward strand.
ATGCTCGGTCAGGGGCGCCTGGACCTGCTGGCGAGCAATCAGCGCAATACCCGCCCGGTGCTGCTGGCGCTGGGCATCAGCGACAGCTTCAGCCAGCTCGCGCCGTTGATCGACCAGCAGGACGGCTACTTCGCCTTTCCCCGCCAGGATGGCCACCGCGCCCTGCGCATGGACTTCGACCGGTCATTCGAGCGGCTGATCGAGCAGGGCCGGCTGGCGCAGCTGGCCGATCGCTGGCAGGTGGTCATTCCCTGAGCCGGGCGACGGCGCTCATTCGGCCTGCAGGACCTCGAAGCGCTGCAGCCTGTCGCCGACCCGAATCTCGATGTCGTCACCCGGGCCGCAGCCGAGCAGGCGTTGGCCCAGCGGTGCGCGTGGGCTGATCACCTGTACCTGCTGTCCATCCAGCACCACCTTGGCCCCGGCGCCGTCGGGGCCGAGCAGCAGGCATTGCTCGTTGCCCCGGGCGTCGGCCAGCCAGACCAGGGCGCCGAGCTGGATGCCCTGCTCGGCGTCGAACGCCCGCAGCTGCAGGGATTGCCAGGCGCTCAGGGCCTGGCGGATCTCTTCGACCCGGCGCGATTGGCCGGCGGCCAGGTAGGACGCTTCCAGGCCCAGGGTGTCGTACTTGTTCTCGGCGATGTTCTCTTCATGGGTCGCCGCCTCATGGGCGCTCTGCGCGGCCTGGCGGGCCTGGGCCAGGTCGGCCTGCAGGCGTTCGAGGATCAGGTGCTGGAGCTGGGTCTTGTTCACGCGGCGACTCGCAGGGCTGGCGGTTGAAAGAGGGCGGATTATCGGTCAAGGGCCTGCCGCCGTGCACCAAAGTCTAGTGGGCCGGGCGCGGCGAAGCGGGCATGCTGGGCGCGAAGCTTTTTACCCCCGAGGGTGGTGGCATGGATTTTCTGCGTTCGATCGGTTTGCTCTTCCTGTTCTTGCTGGTGCCGCTGGGCGCCCTGCTGGCCAGTTTCCCCGGCCCCATCGCCGACTGGCTGAGCGCGCTGCTGGGCCTCGAGGTCAGCCGCGGCAACCTGGGGGCCGGCTTCATGCTGCTGGCGGCGATCTGCCTGCGCATCGATCTGGGCATCCGCCGCCGTGCCCAGGCCGCCAAGGCCGCCACCGCCTGAGGCTGATGCAGACGCTGCAGCCTTGCCCTCCTTGGCTACACTGGCGCTTGAAGCGGGAGGGCGCTGCATGGACGAATTACAGTCGGATTACTCGGTCTACCGTCAGGTAGTCAGCCAGTTGCTGAACGACCAGGAGCAGCTGCCCAGCCTGCCGATGCTGACCCTGGAGATTCGTCGGGCGCTGGCCACCCCCGAGGTCAGCATGGCGCGCCTGCACGGTTTGATCGGCAAGGACCCGGCGCTCAGCGCGCTGCTGGTCAAATATGCCGCCAGTCCGTTGCAGCGCACCCGGGTGATGCCCAGGACCCTGCAGGACGTGTTGCGCGTGCTGGGCATGCAGCAGGTCGACCGGGTGGTGATGATGCACAGCATCAAGAGCCTGTTCACCCTGCAGAGCCCCAGTCACAAGCAACTGTTCCTGGCCGCCTGGCAGCGCCTGACCCTGAAGGCCAGCCTGTGCGGGTTTCTCGCCCGGACCCTGGGCGCTGTGCCGCCCGAGCAGGCGGTGCTGGCCAGCCTGCTCAGCGACGTCGGTGCCCTGGCGCTGCTCTCGGCGTTCAAGGATTCCAGCCTGGCGCCGTCGCCGGCACATTACCAGGCGCTGTGCCAGCGCTATGGCCACTCGCTCGGCGCGATGCTGCTGAACAAGTGGGCGGTGGACGAGGAGTATGTGCACATCGTCCGCGCCCTGGGCGACTGGAGTGCGCCCGGGGCGGCCCGGCTCGAGCTGATCGATCTGGTCAACCTGGGCCACTACCACGTCCTTCTGGAGGCCGGCGAGACCGACGGCCTGCCGCCACTCGCCGAGCTGGCGGCCTATGCCAAGCTCTACCCGCCGCGGGACGAGCTGGCCGGCGACGGCGCCCTGGCCCTGGTGGCGCACAACTGGGAGGAGATTCACGCGCTGGCCGCGGTGTTGCGCTAGCGGCGTGGACGGCGCTCGGCCCGGCCTGCTCCTCCGCGCGGTCCCTCAGCGCTCGGATGTTTCGTCGCCCTTGCGCAGGTGCGCGGCCAGGGTGCGCAGCGGGCCGAGCTGGCGGCAGATCAGGGCCAGTTGGGTCTGGACCAGACGTTGGCGATCGTCGAGGTCCTCGGGCATCTGCTCCAGTTCGCTGGCGAACTGTTCCTCGGCGTCGCTGTGGATCGCCACCGGACGATCCTCGGCCAGGCTGCTGGCGATGCCGTCGAGGCTGTCGGCCAGCAGGCCGGCCCGCTCCAGCAGGCGGCTCTGCGCCTCGGCCGGCAGGCTTTCGTCGCGGTGCGCGCCGAGGCCGGAGAGGTAGCTGAGCAGGGTGTGCGAGAGCACCAGGAAGCGGAAGCCGATGTCCGCTTCCTTACGGAAATGCCCCGGTTCCATGAGCATGTTGCCCAGCGTGGTGGACAGCGCCGCGTCGGCGTTGTGGGCGTTGCGCCGGGCCAGGCGGTAGGCCAGGTCGTCGCGCTTGCCGCTGGCGTACTGCTGGATGATCTGGCGCAGGTAGGTGCTGTTGCAGCTGAGGGTGTTGGCCAGCATGCGGTTGAGCCGGCGACCCTGCCAGTCCGGCAGGATCAGGAACACCGCCAGCCCGGCGATCAGGCTGCCGATCAGGGTATCGATCAGGCGCGGCACGATCAGGCCGTAGCCGTCGCCGACCTGGTTGAAGCAGAACAGCACCAGCAGGGTGATGGCCGCGGTGGCCAGGGTGTAGCGGCTGCTGCGGGTGGCGAAGAAGGCGACCCCGGCGGCCACGGCGATGAAGGCCTGCACCAGCGGGCTGGGAAACAGGTCGAACAGGGCCCAGCCCAGGACCAGGCCGAGCACGGTGCCGGCGATCCGCTGCACCAGCTTGAGGCGGGTGGCGCCGTAGTTCGGCTGGCAGACGAACACCGTGGTCAGCAGAATCCAGTAGCCCTGGGCCGGATGGATCCAGTGCAGCACGCCGTAGCCGGCGGCCAGGGCGATGGGCAGGCGCAGGGCATGGCGGAACAGCAGCGAGGTCGGCGTCAGCTGCAGGCGCAGGCGTTCGGCCACCTCCTTGAGCGAATGCGGTTCGCGGTCCAGCAAGCTGCTGTCCTGCTCCTCGGCCAGGGCATCCGGGTTGCTGGCATCGCTGAGCAGCCGGTCGAGGCTGGCCAGGTTGCCGGCCAGGGCGCCGAGCGAGCGCAGTAGGTGGCGCCAGGCCGGGTTGCTCTGCAGGCGCAGGTGGGCGAGGGAGGCGTGCAGGTCGTCGAGGGCCTGGCTGCAGAGCTCGCGGTATTCGAACGGCTGGCGCAGCTCGATGGCCTGGGCCAGGCGCTGGCAGGCCTCGCCATGCAGGCGCAGCAGGCGCTGGCAGCGGAACAGTACGTCGCTGTGGAAGAAGGCCTCGGCCAGTTCGTTGTAGGGGTAGTGCGAGGAGCTGGCGCGTTCGTGCAGGTCCTGGGCGAGGAAATACAGCTTCAGGTAATGGCTGACCTTGGCGCTCGGCCGCTCGTTGCCGACCCGGTGCAGGATAACTTCCTTGGCGGCGTTCAGCGCCGCCACCACCCGACCGTTCTGCTGGGCCAGGGCCAGGCGCCGCTGTTCCACGTCCAGCTGGCGCAGTGGCTCGAACAGCGCGGCCTTGAGCTTGAGGTAGTGGCCCAGTTCGCGGAACAGCCGGGCCAGGCTGTGCTGCACCGGCTGGTGGGCGAACAGGGCGTTCCAGATCACCGACAGCGATCCGTACCAGGCGGCGCCGGCCACCAGCAGCAGTGGTTGCAGGCCGAGGCCGTTGCTGCCGCCGCGTTGCTCGACGCCGATCATGCTGTAGATCGCCAGGATCAGGGTGGCCGAGCCGAGGGTCGCATAGCGCTCGCCCAGGGCGCCGAGCATGGTCAGGGCGAAGCTGGACAGGGCCAGGGCCGCGACGAACAGCCAGGGGTAGGGGAACAGCAGCTCCACCGTGTAGGCGGCCGCGCTGAAGCAGGCGAGGGTCACCAGCAGGGCGGCCAGGCGGCCCTGCCAGCTGTCGTCGGTCTCGGCCAGGGCGCTGGCAATGACCCCGAGGACCAGCGGGATCAGCGCCTGCATCCAGCCCTGGGCCCAGCACAGCGCCAGGCTGCCGGCGAGGGCGATGAACACCCGCAGGCTGTAGCTGAACTTGTCCAGCGCCCACAGGCGGCGCAGGGAATGGCTGAGGCGGAGGCTGGCCATAGGGGGGGCGATCTTCGCGGAGAAAGTTAGCTAGCAGACTAACGGAATATTCGTCCGCCTCGTAGCCTTCTCCCACTTGGAGTCGATGGCTCCAGCCGCACCGTCGCCAGGGCCGACTTGCCCGCCGGGGCGATGGACTATTCTCTTAGGCAGGCAGCCGCATTGCCGCTCGAGTCTCACCCACGGCGGCTGTCGTGGAGTGCATCGTGAAGGTTGCGCCGCTTCGTTCGTGGCTCCTCGCCCTGACCCTGTTGCTGATGCCGCTGGGCCTGCTGGCGGCGCCTGCCAGCGTGGTGGAGTTGCGCATCGACGGGCCGATCGGCCCGGCCAGCGCCGATTACGTGGTGCGCGGGCTGGCCAGGGCGGTGGAGGACGGCGCCCAGCTGGTGGTGCTGAGCATCGACACCCCCGGCGGCCTGGACACCTCGATGCGCGACATCATCAAGGCGATCCTCGCCAGCCCCATTCCGGTCGCCAGCTATGTCGCGCCGAGCGGCGCGCGGGCCGCCAGTGCCGGGACCTATATCCTTTATGCCAGCCATATCGCGGCGATGGCCCCGGGCACCAACCTCGGCGCCGCCACCCCGGTACAGATCGGCGGCATGCCCGGCTCGCCCTCGCCGAGCCCGGACAAACCGGCGAAGGCTGGCAAGGACGACAAGGCCGAGCCGGGGCAGTCGGCCAAGGAGCCGGCCGGCGACGACGCCGCCCCCGCGCCGGGCGATACCCTGAGCCGCAAACAGATCAACGACGCCTCGGCCTATATCCGCGGCCTGGCGCAGCTGCGCGGGCGCAACGTCGAGTGGGCCGAGCGGGCGGTGCGCGAAGCGGTCAGCCTGTCCGCCGCGGAGGCACTGGAACTCAAGGTGGTCGACTACCTGGCCGCCGATATGGCCGATCTGCTCAGGCAGCTCGACGGCAAAACCTTCAGCGCCGCCGGCGTCGAAGTCACCCTGCATACCGAGGGCGCGCTGCTGATCAGTCGCGAGCCGGACTGGCGGGCCAAGCTGCTGGCGGTGATCACCAACCCCAGCGTGGCCCTGCTGCTGATGATGATCGGGGTCTACGGCCTGTTCCTCGAGTTCTCCAACCCCGGCACCGGGGTCGGTGGCGTGCTCGGTGGCATCTGCCTGATCCTGGCGCTGTATGCCTTGCAGCTGTTGCCGGTGAACTACGCCGGGGTGGCGCTGATCCTGCTCGGCATCGCCTTTATCGCCGCCGAGGCTTTCGTGCCGAGCTTCGGCGTGCTCGGTATCGGCGGGGTGGTGGCGTTCACTTTCGGCGCGGTGATCCTGATCGATACCGAGGTGCCCGGCTTCGGCATACCCCTGCCGCTGATCGTCACCCTGGCCCTGACCAGCGGCCTGGTGATCTTCGCCATCCTCAGCATGGCCCTGCGCGCCAGGCGGCGAACGCTGGTTGGCGGCGACAGCGAGCTGATCGGCAGCATCGCGCAGGTCAACGCGGTGCAGCCGAGCAAGCCGAACAGCGGCTGGGTGCTGCTGCAGGGAGAGAACTGGCAGGTGCTCAGCCAGGCGCCACTGAAACCTGGCCAGCAGGTGCAGGTGGTGGCGCGCAAGGGCTTGCTACTTGACGTGGTCGCGGTCGACGGGACACCGCCACAAGGAGACTGACGATGGGCTTTCAATTGAGTTTCATCACCCTGGCGATGCTGGTGATCCTGCTGCTGGCCTCGGCGATCCGCATCCTGCGCGAGTACGAGCGCGGCGTGGTGTTCCAGCTCGGACGTTTCTGGAAGGTCAAGGGCCCGGGCCTGGTGATCATCATTCCGGTGATCCAGCAGATGGTTCGGGTCGACCTGCGGACCATCGTCCTCGACGTGCCGACCCAGGACGTGATCTCCCGCGACAACGTGTCGGTGAAGGTCAATGCGGTGGTGTACTTCCGCGTACTCGACCCGGAAAAGGCGATCATTCAGGTCGAGGACTACCACGGCGCCACCAGCCAGCTGGCCCAGACCACCCTGCGCGCGGTGCTCGGCAAGCATGAACTGGACGAGATGCTCGCCGAGCGCGAACGGCTCAACGCCGATATCCAGCAGGTGCTCGATGCCCAGACCGATGCCTGGGGGATCAAGGTGGCCAATGTCGAAATCAAGCACGTCGATCTCGACGAGTCGATGATCCGCGCCATCGCCAAGCAGGCCGAGGCCGAACGCGAGCGACGGGCCAAGGTGATCCATGCCGAGGGTGAGCTGCAGGCCTCGGAGAAACTCATGCAGGCCGCCGAGATGCTCGGCCGTCAGCAGGGCGCCATGCAGCTGCGCTACATGCAGACCCTGAGCAATATCGCCGGGGACAAGAACTCGACCATCGTCTTTCCGCTGCCGATCGACCTGATGCGCGGCCTGATGGAGCCCAGGAACAAAGGCTAGGCCGCCCACCTGCGCCCGGCCGGGAGACGCCCATGAACCGCCGTCACGCCAGCATCCTCGAGACCATCGGGCGCACGCCGGTGATCCGCATCAACCGCCTGGCACCGCCGGGCATCGAGTTGTACGTCAAGGTCGAGGCCTTCAATCCCATGGGCTCGGTCAAGGACCGCATGGCGCTGAGCGTGATCGAGGCCGCCGAAGCCAGCGGCGCCCTGCGCCCGGGGCAGACGGTGATCGAGGCCACCAGTGGCAACACCGGCATCGGCCTGGCCATGGTCTGCGCGGCCAAGGGCTATCCGCTGGTGGTGACCATGGCCGAGAACTTCAGCATCGAACGGCGCAAGATCCTGCGCTTTCTCGGCGCCCAGGTGGTGCTCACCCCGGCGGCGCAGAAGGGCAGCGGCATGGTCGGCAAGGCCGAGGAACTGGCCGCGGCGCACGGCTGGTTCCTGGTCCGCCAGTTCGAGAACGAGGCCAATGCCGACGCCCATACCCGCACCACCGCCCTGGAGATCCTCGAGGCCTTCGCCGAGAATCCGCTCGACTACTTCGTCACCGGCTATGGCACCGGCGGCACCCTCAAGGGCACCGCGCGGGTCCTGCGCCAGTGCAGCCCGGCGACCCGCATCCTGGTCTGCGAGCCGGACAACTCGCCGCTGCTGGGCAGTGGCATCGAGCAGCAGCGCGACGCCGAGGGCCGGCCGCTGGACAGCCATCCGGCGTTTCGGCCGCACCTGATGCAGGGCTGGACCCCGGACTTCATTCCCAAACTCACCGAAGATGCACTCCGTCTCGGCCTGGTCGACCGGATCATGCCGGTCAACGGCAATCAGGCGCTGTATTTCGCCCGTGAGCTGGCGCGCCAGGAAGGCATCTTCTGCGGGCCCTCGAGCGGCGCCACCTTCGCCGGCGCCATGGCCCTGGCCGCCGAGGCCGAGCCTGGCAGCCGCATCCTGTGCATGCTGCCGGATACCGGCGAGCGCTACCTGTCCACCCCGCTGTTCGAGGATATCGCCGTGGACATGACCGAGCAGGAGCAGGCGCTGGCCCGCTCGACGCCCAATTACCGCTTCGATGTTGTGCCGGCCCCCGCCGCCGCGGAGCCCCTGGCCGCCGAGGAGGCCGTGGACGCCGAGGCCGAAGCGCTGCTGACGCAGCTGCTCGGCGACCGCCAGCAACCGTTGGTGATGTTCGCCCTGGAGTGGTGCGAGTTCTGCTGGTCGGCGCGCAAGCTGTTCAATGCCCTCGGCCTGGCCTACCGCTCCATCGATCTGGATTCGGTCGAGTACCAGCAGGACGACCTTGGCGGGCGCCTGCGCGCGGCGCTGCGGCATATGACCGGGCAGCGCACCATTCCACAGATCTTCATCGGCGGTGAGTCGATCGGTGGTTGCAGTGAGCTGTTCGCCGCCTATGCCGATGGCCGTTTCGAGACCCTGCTGCGCGCCCACGGCATGACCCTGGCAGACCGGCCCCGGGTGGATCCGGCCACGCTGGCACCGGGCTGGCTGCATCCACGCGCTTGAGCGCGCTGGACAAGCTGTCGGGCAGGAGCATGGTTGCCAGAGTTTCTCCTGTCAGGTGTCTATTTGTCCGGTATATCACCTGAGCTACGGCTGATTTACAGGGAGGCTGGCGTCGCGGCTCTTCTAGACTTCTAGGTAGTGCAGCGCCACCCGCGGCTGGCAGATGAGGAGAGAATCATGCGAATCGGCGTCCCCAAAGAGATCAAGAACCACGAGTACCGGGTCGGCCTGACCCCGCAATCGGTAGCCGAGCTGACCGTCCTGGGCCATGAGGTCTGGGTCGAGACCCACGCCGGCACCGCCATCGGCTTCAGCGATGCCGATTATCTGGCAGCCGGCGCACAGATCGCCAAGGACGCCGCCCAGGTGTTCGCCGAAGGGCAGTTGATCGTCAAGGTCAAGGAACCCCTGAGCGCCGAGCGCGCGCGCCTGAGCCCGGAGCACACCCTGTTCACCTACCTGCACCTGGCGCCGGACCGGCCGCAGACCGACGAGTTGATCGCCAGTGGCGCCACCTGCATCGCCTACGAGACGGTCACCGATGGCCATGGCCGCCTGCCGCTGTTGGCGCCGATGTCCGAGGTGGCCGGGCGCATGTCGATCCAGGCCGGGGCCAGCTGCCTGGAGAAAGCCAGGGGCGGTCGCGGCGTGCTGCTCGGCGGGGTACCGGGGGTGGCGCCGGGCAAGGTGGTGATCCTCGGCGGCGGCGTGGTCGGCAGCCACGCCCTGGCCATGGCGGTGGGGCTGGGCGCGGATGTCACCGTACTGGACAAGAGCGTCGATGCCCTGCGCCGTCTGGACAACCAGTACGCCAGCCGCATCACCACCCTCTATTCGACCCGCGCCGCGGTGCGCGAGCAGGTGCTGGCGGCGGATCTGGTGATCGGCGGGGTGCTGATACCCGGGGCCGCCGCGCCCAAGCTGATCACCGCCGAGATGGTCAGGCAGATGCAGCCTGGTTCGGTGCTGGTGGACGTGGCCATCGATCAGGGCGGCTGCGCGGAGACCTCCAAGGCCACCACCCATGCCGATCCGACCTATGTGGTCGACGAGGTGGTGCACTACTGCGTGGCCAACATGCCGGGCGCCGTGGCCCGCACCTCGACCCTGGCGCTGAACAACGCGACCCTGCCGTTCGTCATCGCCCTCGCCAGCAAGGGCACCCGTCGTGCGCTGGAGGAAGACCCGCACCTGTGCAACGGGCTCAACGTGGCCAAGGGCGTGATCACCTGCGCCAGCGTGGCCGAGGCCCATGGCCTGCCCTATCGGTCGCCGGGCAGCCTGCTGGAGCAACTCTAGCGCCGACAGTGCCGGCCCGGTCGTTCAGCGCCCGCTGATCAGGCTGGTACGGCCCAGTAGCGGCAGGCGCGCCAGGCGCTGCAGCAGCGGGGCGCAGAGGCGCTCCAGGGCATCGCTGAGCCTGGCCGCGAAGGGCGTGAAGCAGCCCCAGGCCAGGCCCAGCAGGCTCAGCAGTACGCCACCGACCAGGGCATCGGAGGCCCAGTGGGCGCCGGCGACCAGGCGCGGCAGCATGAACAGCAGCGCCAGGCTCCAGATCAGCAGCAGGCGCCAGCCGCGGGCGGCGAAACTGAGGAACGCTGCCCAGAGCAGCAGGACCGAGGCGTGGTCGCCGGGGAAGCTGCGGCTGGCGCTGTCCTTCATGTCCCAGCGCTCTTCCCAGCCGGGAAACAGCTCGGTGAGGCGGGCGCTGCCCTCCACCACCAACGAGGCGCTCGGCCGTTGCCAGTCCATCAGCTTGACCAGTTCGGCGAAACCTACGCGGATCAGCAGCAGCACCAGCAGGGCGCCGAGGAAAGCGAACAGCGCCCGGCGCACCTGGCTGGCGTCGAAGATCAGATCGGCCTTGAGCATCACCGCCAGCATCACCAGGCCGACGGCCATATCAACCGGGCGCATGCTGCCGATCGCCCAGGCGTGGGCCCAGAGGCCGCCGTCGTGGACGGGCTGGTTGAGCAGGTTGAACAGCGCCAGGTCGAAGCGATCCCAGAGCTGGCGGCTTGGCTGCCACAGCCAACTGGCGAGCAGCAGCAGGGCGGCGATGTGGCAGGCCAGCAGGGGGCGCAGGCGCCATTGGCGATTGAGCATATGAGTGGACGTGACAGTGGACATGATGATGAGGACTCCCGTAATGAAAATGTCGCATTCCGTTGCGGCGCGCATAATAGGAAGTCATGTCCTCCATTGCAAAGCCCGGCATGGGCCCGAGCGGACAAACGTGAACCAGAACATGAGTCCTTGGCCCGGCCAACGCCTGTCGCAGGATAAGAGGCGCTTGGTTGGCTTGACGTTTACGCCTAAAATTGCCGGCTCGACCCCATTTCAGCGAATTGCGCATGTCTGATTTTTCCCAACGCTTCCTGTTCGACGACTCCGACATTCGCGGTGAGCTGGTTCGCCTGGAGGAGAGCTACCGGCACGTGCTGGCCAAGCACCCCTACCCGCAGCCGGTCGCTCAGTTACTCGGCGAGTTACTGGCCGCCGCGGCGCTGCTGGTCGATACGCTGAAGTTCGATGGCCTGCTGGTCCTGCAGGCCCGCTCTGCCGGCGCGGTGCCGCTGGTGATGGTCGAGTGCTCCAGCCGTGGCGAATTGCGCGGCATCGCCCGCTACGAGGCCGAGCGAATCGATGCCGGTGCCGGTCTGCCCGAGCTGATGCCCGAGGGCGTGCTGGCCATGACCATCGACCCGGACAAGGGCCAGCGCTACCAGGGCATCGTCAGCCTCGACGGGGCGACTCTGGCCGAATGCCTGTCCAGTTATTTCGCTACCTCCGAGCAGTTGCCCACGCGCTTCTGGCTGTGCGCCGATGGCCAGCGTGCCCGTGGCCTGCTGTTGCAGCAATTGCCCGCCGATCGTCTGAAAGACCCGCAGGATCGCGAAGCGAGCTGGCAGCATGTGGCAACCTTGGCGGGCACCCTGACGACCGAGGAACTGCTGAGCCTGGATAACGAGACCCTGCTCCATCGCCTCTATCACGAAGACCCTTTGCGTCTGTTCGAGCCGCGTGCCCTGGAGTTCCGCTGCAGTTGCTCGCGCGAGCGCTCGGCCAATGCGCTGATCAGTCTGGGTCAGGCCGATGCCGAGCTATTGCTCCAGGAGCATGCCGGCCAGGTGGTGATCGACTGTCAGTTCTGCAATCAGCGCTACGCCTTCGATGCCGCCGACGTGGGCCAGCTGTTTGCCGGTGGCGGCAGCGAGACGCCCTCGCACACGCGCCATTGAGGTGAATCGGGCGGCTACCGACCCGCTTCGCGGATCGGGTGCTGCCAAGGGAGGTGCTTTCTGGCATACTCCCGCGACTTTTTTATCGCTGTAGTAGTGTCAATCCTTTACTACAAAACGTTTGGAAGACTCGGCCGCCGGCCGACGGGGACCCCACATGACGCAAGCCAACAACGCCGTGTACACCGACATCAGTACCGCACAACTGGTCGAAGAGGCCATTCGTCGCGGCGAAGGCGAACTGGCCGCCAACGGCTCGCTGGTCGTGCGCACTGGCCACCGTACCGGCCGCTCGCCGGCCGACCGCTTCATTGTGCAGGAGCCGAGCACCGAGGCGCATATCGCCTGGGGCGCGATCAACCGTCCGTTCCCGGCCGACAAGTTCGACGCCCTGTGGGACCGCGTGCAGGCCTTCTCCGATGCCCAGGACAGCTTCGTCTCCCACGTCCATGTCGGCGCCGACGAGGCTCACTACCTGCCGGTCAAGATGACCACCGCCACCGCCTGGCAGAACCTGTTCGGCCGCTGCCTGTTCATCGAGCCGGAGCACTACAACCCGGTCACCAAGGAACAGTGGCAAGTACTCAACGTGGCCAATTTCGAATGCGTGCCCGAGCGTGACGGCACCCACTCCGACGGCTGCGTGATCATCAACTTCGCCGCCAAGAAGGTGCTGATCGCCGGCATGCGTTACGCCGGTGAGATGAAGAAGGCCATGTTCTCGGTGCAGAACTTCCTGCTGCCGGAAAAAGACGTACTGCCGATGCACTGCGCCGCCAACATCGGTGAAGATGGCGATGTGACCCTGTTCTTCGGTCTGTCCGGCACCGGCAAGACCACACTGTCGGCCGACGAAAGCCGCTACCTGATCGGTGACGACGAGCATGGTTGGGGCGAAGGCGTGGTGTTCAACATCGAAGGCGGTTGCTACGCCAAGTGCATCGACCTGTCCGAGAAGAACGAGCCGGTGATCTGGAAAGCCATCCAGTTCGGCGCCGTGCTGGAAAACGTGGTGCTCGACGAAAACCGCGTGCCGGACTACGCCGATGACAGCCTGACCCAGAACAGCCGCGCCGCCTACCCGCTGAGCCATGTCGAGAAGCGCAGCGAGAAGAACCTCGGCGGCGAGCCGAACGCGGTGATCTTCCTGACCTGCGACCTGACCGGCGTGCTGCCGCCGGTGTCGATCCTCAACGAGGAACAGGCCGCGTACCACTTCCTGTCCGGTTACACCGCACTGGTGGGTTCCACCGAAATGGGCAGCGGCGCCGGCATCAAGTCGACCTTCTCCACCTGCTTCGGCGCACCCTTCTTCCCGCGCCCGGCCGGCGAGTACGCCGAACTGTTGATCAAGCGTATCCGCGGCTTCGGCTCCAAGGTCTACCTGGTCAACACCGGCTGGACCGGTGGCGGCTATGGCGTCGGCAAGCGTTTCAACATCCCGACCACCCGTGGTGTGATCGCCGCCATCCAGAGTGGCGCGCTGATCGGCACCGAGACCGAGCAGCTGCCGATCATCAACCTGAGCGTGCCGAAGTCGGTACCGGGCGTCGAAACCAACCTGCTCAACCCGCGCAACACCTGGGCAGACCAGAACGCCTACGATGAAGCCGCCAAGGCGCTGGCCAAGCTGTTTATCGATAACTTCGAGAAATTCGACGTTTCCGACGCCATCAAGAACGCTGGCCCGCAGCTCTAAACCGCCGCCTGTCCTGCGCCAGAGCCGCCTTCGGGCGGCTTTGTCGTTTTGCTCGGCACGCCTTGCACAGACCCCGCTGCGGCGCCTGCGGCCCGCGCTGGAATCGGCCTCATCGCCGCGCTATGGTCACAGGCCATCCGGCGCTCATCGGAGTGACAGCCTGTGCACGACACCCTCGCGCGCGTCTTCGGTTTCCAGCAGCTGCGCCCCGGCCAGGAGGCCGTCGTCAGGGCCATCCTGGCCGGCCGCTCGGCGGCCGCGATCTTCCCCACCGGCTCCGGCAAGTCGCTGTGCTACCAACTGCCGGCGCTGCACCTGCCGCACCTGACGCTGGTGGTGTCGCCGCTGCTGGCGCTGATGCAGGACCAGCTGGCCTTTCTCCACCGGCTCGGCATCAGCGCGGCGAGCATCGATTCGGCGCAGAGCCGCGAGCAGGCCAGCGCGGTTATGGAGCGCGCCCGCTCCGGCGAGCTGAAGATCCTGATGATCTCGGTGGAACGCCTGAAGAACGAACGATTTCGCCACTTCATCGGCCAGGTGCCGATCTCCCTGCTGGTGATCGACGAGGCCCACTGCATCTCCGAGTGGGGCCACAACTTCCGTCCTGACTACCTCAAGCTGCCCGACTACCAGCGCCAGTTCGCCATCGGCCAGGTGCTGCTGCTCACCGCCACCGCCACCCCACCGGTGATTGCGGACATGCAGCGCAAGTTCGCCATCGCCAGTGAGGATGTGGTCACCACCGGTTTCTATCGGGCCAACCTCAACCTGCTGGTCGAGCCGGTTGCCGGACCTGACAAGCCGCGCCGCCTGGCGGAGTGGCTGGCGACCCGGGCCGGCCAGCCGAGCATTGTCTACGTCACCCAGCAGAAAACCGCCGAGCAGGTGGCCGAACTCCTGGCGCGCAGCGGCTTTCCGGCCAGCGCCTATCATGCCGGCATGGCCCATGAGGCGCGCGAGGCGATCCAGCGCGGGTTCATGGCGGGGCAGTTCAACTGCATCGTCGCCACCATCGCCTTCGGCATGGGCATCGACAAGAGCGACATCCGCAATGTGGTGCACTATGACCTGCCCAAGTCGATCGAGAACTACAGCCAGGAGATCGGGCGGGCCGGGCGCGATGGTCGGCCCTCCGACTGCCTGGTGCTGGCCAATCGCGACAGCCTCAACGTGCTGGAAAACTTCGTTTACGGCGACACGCCCGAGCACGAAGGCATTCGCCAGGTGCTGGAGGAACTGCGCGGGGCCAGCCAGGACGGTCAGTGGGAGCTGTTGCTGACGGCGCTGTCCGAGCAGAGCAATATTCGCCAGCTGCCACTCAAGACCCTGCTGGTGCAGCTGGAGCTGCGGGGCATCATCGCCCCGCGTTATGCCTACTTCGCCGAATACCGCTTCAAGTACCTGCTCGAGCCCGAGGCGCTGCTGGCCCGCTTCGAGGGCGAGCGGCGCCAGTTCGTCGAGGCCCTGGTCGGCACCTCGCAGCGCGCGCGGACCTGGTGCACGGTGGACTTCGACGCACTCTATTCACAGCATCGGGCCGAGCGCGGGCGGGTGGTCAAGGCGCTGGATTATTTCCAGGAGAAAGGCTGGATCGCACTGGAAAGCAAGCAGATGACCGAGGTCTATGGGGTGCTCGAGCCGGACTTCGATGCCCGGACGCTGACTGAGGAACTGTATGACTACTTCAAGCAGCAGGAGCGCAGCGAGATCGCCCGCATCGACGCCATGCTCGCGCTGTTCGAAAGTCCTCGGTGCCTGAGCCAGCGGCTGGCCGCCTATTTCGGCGATCACCAGGCGCCGCAGCAGTGCGGCCATTGCTCGGTGTGCCAGGGGCGGGTCGCCCAGCTGCCGCCGCCACCGCCTCTGCGCGCCTTGGTCGAACTGGACCCGCACGAGCTGTGCCGGGATTTCATCCTGCGCCATCAGGCGCTGAAGGGCGCCCCACCGGGCAGCGAATGCCTGACCCGCTTTCTCTGTGGGGTCAGTGCGCCCTTGTTCACCCGGCTGAAGGCGCGCGCTATCAGCGGCTTCGCCGCGCTGGACTGCTACCCCTATGCCGAGGTGCGTACTTGGGTCGAGGACGCCTTCGCCCTGGGCCGGCCCGACTGATGTCCATGGCCAGCGGGCAGCGGCTGCTGGTGGCGCACCATATCGATCTGGCAGTGCGCAGCGCGCATCTGCAAGTGGGCGATCGCGTGAAGTTCCATGGCGAGTACGAGTGGAATGCTCTGGGCGGCGTGATCCACTGGACCCATGGAGATCCCGCCGGGCGTCACCCGGACGGTTGGCTGAAACACCGCGGCCGCGTCTACCAGGAGGCGGTAGGGCTACGCCTAATCATGCAATGTGTGGGGAAGGGCCGAGACGATGCGGTAAGGGCCCGCACTCGTCTCGGCGTTGGTCGACGTTCACTCGGTGACTGTTCAAGCGATAGTGCGTGCCGCCTGGGCGACTGCCAGGGTGCGGCGCAGGGATGCAGTGCGGAGCAGTGCGAACAGTTCACGGATAGCCCAAGGCCGTCCTCGGCGTTGTTCGGCGCTGTACGCGGCGTGCCATTTGCCCTGACGCGTGCTACGGCGATGCGCTTGCGCGCCTAATTAGCTCGCTAGATTTTTCGGCCGGCAACCACGGCCCGACACATCGACTCCAAGGTTACACGTGCATTCTGCTCTTCGGCGGCCAGGCCTAGCTGCAGGGGCACGCGGGCGCTGAGTAGGTGAAAAATGGTACTGCGGATCGTCATCGGCTCAATCCCTCCCTGTTGCTCACCTAGCTCTCAAGATAGCGCGGCGCCTGAGATTTGCTTAGAGCGAGTGGCGATAAATGTTCCGCTGCTAGATTCGCCTTGTATAACGGCATCCGCCAGGGGCGCCAGCGGTGCGGCTGTATGCAACTGGCGGCGCGTGTCCGCAGCAGCGCTCAGGTCAGGCCCGTCTGCGCATCCAGGTACAAGTATGTCGACTACAGACAACAGCGTTCGCGCCAAGGGCTCTAGGGTGGCCAGAAGTTTTTAGTCCGACCACCCTGGAGCGATCATGCCTAATCCGATTACCGTTCTGCGCGATACCACCCCCGTACCCGTGCTCGATGCCTGCAAGTGGGAGCGCATCGAGGGCGAGCCGCATACCGTCAACCTGAATGCCTATACCTCCGAAGACGGCAAGAAGATCATGGGGACCTGGATCTGCACCCCCGGCAAGTGGCGGGTCGCCTACGACAAGTGGGAGTACTGCCACTTCCAGGAAGGCTACTGCATCATCACCCCGGACGGCATGCAGCCGATTCACCTGAAGGCCGGCGACATCTTCGTCGTCGAACCCGGCATGACCGGCACCTGGGAAGTCGTCGAGACCGTGCGCAAATATTTCGTGTTTGCCTGAGGTTTCCGGCCCCACGCATCAGACAAAGAGCCCGCCGTCCGCGGGTTTTTTGTTTTCAGGCTGAACGCTCGGCATGTCTGCGCCAGACAGGGACGACCCGGGCAGAACCGGCCAGGCAGTTGTAGACTCAAACCCATATGGGCTGCGCAAACATAATTGGCGACACATTTCGGGGGAGATTTTTATCGTACAGGCATCGACAAATGCCTTCGCCGAGAGGAACTATGTAGCCAGGAAGTTCAAGACCGGAAGAAGAAGTGAGGCACCTTATGCAAGTTCAAGTGAACAGCAATCACATCGAAGGAAGTGCCCGGCTCCAGGAGTGGGTAAGTGCGACTCTGACAGAGCGCCTGGACCGCTTCGACGAGTTTTTAACCCGTATCGAAGTTCACCTCACCGATGAGAACGGCAGCAAGGCCGGTGTCGACGACAAGCGCTGCCACATCGAAGCGCGTCCCAAGGGGCATCAATCCGTATCCGTCACCCACAAGGCCGCCACGCTGGACCTCGCCGTCGAGGGTGCCGCCGAGAAGATGCGCCATGCCCTCGATCACCTGATCGGCAAGCTCGAGGTCAAGGCCGTGTCGACCGGGCATATCGATGATCCGCGTTTCGACGAGGAGCCCGCCCATGTGACCGAAGCCCTGCTGCAGGAAGAGTTCCTGGCCAAGCAGGAAGCCCTCGGCCGCTACTGAGTTTTCTCCCTTCGATCTAGCGTCCGCGTGGCTGCCTGGGGGGCAGCCACGCGGCGCCGCCGGCAGCATAGAAATGTCCGCCATCGTGACTTCTCAGCTGGCCAGTGGCCATGTATGCTTTGTGACGCGCTTCACGGATGACGGCAGCGCACCCTCATGATGGCGCCAGCCACTGGACGAAAGGACTCGACCATGAAGACCCAGAAAGAACAGCGGCAGCTCCCCGCGCTGCGCGCGCATATCGATAGAATGCTCAGCGACGGCTGGCAGATCATCAGTCGTAGCCCGCTCAAGCTGCGCAGTGGACGCAAGACCTGCCTGGTCGTGCATGGCATGCTGATCGGCGAAGGCGCCAGTTGACAGCACTGTGGGCATCCGGTCGCGCCGCCCCAGGTTATCGTTCGGCCTCGGCTTGCTGCGCCATGCGCTGCAGATAGGCGGCGAAGTCCGGGTCTTCGCCCCTTAGCAGCTCCGGCAGTCGCTCGCGGAAGTCCTCACGCTGGCTCCACTCGCGCATGTAATCCTCCCAGGAGTTCCAGCGCCGGCGTTTTTTCGCGTCCATGTGCTCGTCGTACACCAGCAGATAGGCGCGCTCGAACAGCGAGATAAGCATGTCGAAGATCAGCAGCATGCGTTCATGCTGTTCCTCATTGAGATCGGGGGTGGCCGGCTGACTGCGCAGCTTCAGGTCGGGGTTGGCCAGCACCACCTCGAGGAAGTCGATGTAGGCGTCGCAAATCAGCTGCCAGGTGGCCTCCTCCTCGTTCGCGCGTTCCTTGCGCTGTTCGAATAGGAACACCCCGATCGCGAATGGCAAGGCCACTACCGTGACGATATAGGACAGCAGTTCCCAGGTTTGCAGCGTCATCTCGACCTCCGTTTAACAGCGCCCGCTTCGTCCCCGATACCGCTGCCGCCGTGCGGGCGGCCCCTTTAGGCGGGGGCAGCGCCGCAGCCAGCACAGGCGCCCATGCAACGGCTGCAGGTGCGCGCTGAGGCGACTAGATCACCTCGGCGCTGGCGGCCCTGATCAAGGCTTCTATCTCCTCGGCCGAGCAGGGCTTGCTGAACAGGTAGCCCTGCATCAGGTCGCAGCCTTCGCTCAGCAGAAAGCTCAGGTGGTCATGGTTCTCCACGCCCTCGGCGATCACCTTGATGCCCAGGGAATGGGCCAGGGTAATGATGGCCGAGAGAATCACCCCGTTGTTGCGCTCCTGCAGGTCGAGAATGAAGCTGCGATCGATCTTGAGAATGTCGATCGGCAACGTCTGCAGGTAACTGAGCGAAGAGTAGCCGGTGCCGAAATCATCCAGGGCAATCTGAACCCCCAGCGTGCGCAGTTGCTGCAGGTTCTTCAGGACCTGCTCGTGGCCCTGCAGCAGGGCCGTCTCTGTCAGCTCGACGTAGAGGTCGTCGGCATCGAGCCTGTGCTTGTCCAGCAGCGTGCCGATCTGTCGGGCGATGTCGGGCTGGCTCAGTTGCACGCTGGACAGGTTGATGCCGACCCGTAGCGCTAGGCCGGCCCGCCGCCAGGCGGCGACCTGACGCGCCGCCGCTTCCATGACCCACTGGCCGATCGGCAGAATCAGGCCATTTTCCTCGGCCAGGGGAATGAACTTGTCGGGGGGCACTAGTCCCAGCTGCGGGTCGTTCCAGCGAATCAGCGCCTCGGCGGAGATCATGCGCAGGGTCTTGCTGTCGACGATGGGCTGGTACACCAGGTGAAAGTCCAGGGTCTCCACGGCCCTGTGCAGGTGCTGGTCGAGCTCGATGCGCTGGTGCGAGCGTTCGGCGATGCTCTGCGAGAAGAACTGGTAGTTGTTCTTGCCGCGCATCTTGGCGTGGTACATCGCCAGGTCGGCGTGCTTGACCAGGGTTTCCACATCCGTGCCGTCTTCCGGGTAGATGGCGATACCGATGCTGCAGCCGACGTAGCAGTGGCTGTCACCCAACGCGATGGGCTCGCCCAGCGCCGTGATGATGCGCTCGGCTATCGGGCCGGCCAGGTGATCGGCATTGGCTTGATGCAGCAGCAGGGTGAACTCGTCGCCGCCCAGGCGGGCCATGTCATGGCGCACGTCGTGATCGGTCGTGCGGCTGAGGTAGTCATGGTCACGTAGGTGGGCCTGGAGAATCTCGCTGACCTTGATCAGCAACTGGTCGCCGGCGGGATGGCCCTTGGTGTCATTGATATGCTTGAAGTTGTCCAGGTCGAGAAACAACAGGGCCAGCTTGCCGCGGTTCAGGCGCGCCGTCTCGATCTCGCGGCGTAGCGTCTTGATGAACATATGCCGGTTGGGCAGGCCGGTCAGGCTGTCACTGAAGGCCAGGTTGCGGATGCGCTCATTGGATTTGTAGAGGGCCAGGCTCATCTGGTTGAAGGAGCGGTTCAATTCGCTGATCTCGTCGTCGTTCTGCATCGGCAGCGGGACCTGGACCAGTTGTCGTTGCTGGCCGAGGCTGGCCAGCGCCTGGTTGAGACGCTCGACTGGTCGCAGGAGGCGGTTGCGGATCACCACCAGCAGCAGCGGAACCGAGAGCGCGATGGCCGCCAGGCAGATCAGCAGCACCAGCACGCCGATCCTGCGTGACTGGCTCAGCAGCACGTCCTCGGGGATCAGCAGGTGCGCCCAGAGCCCCTCGGCCAGGCGCTTGGCGTGGTGCTGGTAGGCTTCCTCGCCCAACAGGCTGCGGTGCACGCCCGGCGGGCCGGCGGTGATCGGGGCGAGCGCCACCTGCTCGAGCAATGGCGAGCGCTCAAGCGACCGGGAGGCGGCCAGCAACTGGCCCTGTTCGTCACTGAGCAGCAGGCCTCCCCGTGGCCAGGGCGAGGGCGTCAGGGTGTCGATCAGGGCGTCAAGGCTGACGGTCAGGCTCAGGTAGCCGCGTAGCTGCGGTTGGGCGTTATAGGAGTCCAGGGCCGGGTCGATCAGGCGAATCGCGCGGGAGACATACAGCGCCGGTTGTCGATTGTCGGGGTTGACCGCGATGCGGCTCGAGGTGGCGAGCGCGGAGGCCTGCATCGCCAGGAAGGTGGCGCTCTGCGCCTCTTCTTCGCTCTGATTGGGCAGCTCGCCGGCCGTTATGCGCAGGTCTTCGTAACCGTCGGGCAGCAGCACGCGGATCTCGTAGTACTGAGGGAAGACCCGCTGAATGTTGATCAGGCTGTTCTGCAGGGGGCGCTGCAGCAGCATGTAGCGCTCTTCGGCTTCCTCGGTCAGCAGGTATTTCTGCAGCAGGGGATCTTCGGCAAGCAGCGCGACGTTGGCGCCGGCGGTGTTGATCATCTGCTGCAGCTGGCCGTCGAGGCGGGCGAGGAGCAGATGGATCTGCTCCTCGCCCCTTTTCTGCGAGCTGTTCTTGAGCTCGAAGAACGCCAGCAGCCCAGCCATCAGCAGCGGTATGGTGATCAGCGGCACGACCAGCAAGGGCAGGCGGGTACTGAGCTTCATGGTGTCCTCGGCATTGATCGGGCGTGGCGGCGCGCGCGCATCGTCTAGCGCAGGATGCTTGCGCTGATCTGGTTGCGCAGGCGCAGCGCCCTGGCCGGCAAGGGGGAATAGAACTCGGATGAGGCCAGGCTGGCGGAATCGGGGTAGATGACCGGATCGGCCAGCAAGTCCTCGGGCAACAGCGCCTGCGCTGCGCGGTTGGGGGTGGCGTAGTGGACGTACTGGGCCTGCTGCGCGGCATTGGCCGGCACGTTGATGAAGTCGAGAAAGGCATAGGCCAGGTCGGGGCTGCGCGCCCTGTAGCCGAGGGCGAAATAGTCGATCCAGAGGTTGCCGCCTTCGCTTGGCAGGACATAGCGCAGGTGCTCGTTGTGCGCCTGCAGCATCAGCGCATCGCCGCTGTACATCATGGAGGCGACAATTTCGCCGCTGAGGATCGGCGAGGTTTCGTCGAGGGAGATGTAGTTGTAGCTGCGCACATGGGGCTTCTGCGCCAGCAACAGGGCCTGGGCGGCCTTGAGCTGCCCGGCGTCGCTGCTGTTGGCCGAATAGCCCAGGGCCTTGAGGCTCATGCCGATCAGGTCGCGGGTGTCGTCGATCATGGCGATCTTGCCGCGCAATTCCGCCGCCGGGCGGAACAGTTGCTGCCAGGTGGAGATGGGCGCGTTCACCAGGTCGCTTCGGTAGGCGATGCCCAGGGTGCCCCAGAAGTAGGGCACGCCATAGCGCTGCGCGGCGGGAAAGGCCCGCAGCCAGTAAGGGTCGATATGCCTGAAGTTGGCCAGGCGGGCATGCTCCAGCGGGGCGATCCAGCGGCGCTTGGCATAGGCGGCCAGATCGCTGCCGGAGGTCAGGATGAGGTCGTAGCCCTCGGCGTCATTCTCCAGCAGCATCTGGGTGCGCGCTTCGTCGGTGCTGTAGTAGCTCTCGATGACCTTGACGTCCCGTTGACGCTCGAATGCCTCGATCAGCGCCGGGTCCAGGTAATCGGACCAGTTGAGGATCAGCAACTGGCGCGTGGCGCCCTGGCTGGCCTGGGCGATCAGCAGGCAGGCGGCCAGGGCAAGCAGGCGGCGAAGTATCGGCATCATGCGCAAACCTCCTGGAATCGGTCCGTCAGAGCAAGGGTAGCCGGTTATTGTGTCCGTTCCCTGTTGCCGGGATTATTTCCTCGCGCACTAGGTGCGAGCCGCCGATGGCCCTGGCTCGGGCGGCGCCGGCCCGCTCAGCGCTGGCCGATGGCGACCATCTGTTCGATCAGCCACTGCAGTGCGGCGTCGCGCTGGCGCTGGGCCGGGCTGACGATTTCCAGGTGGAAGGAGCCGATCGGCATGGGCAGGTCGAACAGCTGCAGCGGCAGCAGGGCGGCGAAGTGGCGGGCCAGCTGGGTCGGCAGCACCGCGGCCAGTTCGCTGCTGGCGACGATATGCGCGGCCTGCAGGTAATTGGGCGTGGTGTAGAGAATCTCGCGGCTGAGACCCTGCTCGCCGAGCCACTGGTCGACCATGCCGCGGGTCTGGCCACCGTGCACCCAGAGGTGGCGCAGCCCGAGGAAGGTGTCGAGGTCCAGCTTGCCGTGCACCTGCGGGTGGCCCCGGCGCAGGGCCAGCTGCAGGGTTTCGCTCATCCAGTGACGGCGGGCGAAGCGGGCGGGCACCTCCTCGAAGCGGCCCAGAGCCAGGTCCAGCTCGCCCTTGTCCAGCGCATCGACCGGCAGGCTCGGCGTCAGGTGGCGGATGTCCAGGCGGATGCCCGGCGCCTGGCGGCTGAGCTGCTCGAGCAGGCGCGGCATGCAGATCAGCTCGACGTAGTCGGTGACGGCGATGCGAAAGCGCTGGCTGCTGCTGGCCGGGTCGAAACGCTCGCCGGCGCTGAGGCTCTGCTCGATCTGCTGCAGGGCGGCGCGGATCGGCGCTTCCAGGGCCTGGGCCCGTGGAGTCGGCTGCATGCTGCGACCGACCCGCACCAGCAGCGGGTCGTCGAGCAGTTCGCGCAGGCGGTTTAGGGCGTTGCTCACCGCCGGCTGGCTCAGGGCCAGGCGTTCGGCGGCGCGCGAAACGTTGTGCTCGCGCATCAGCGCATCGAACACCCGCAACAGGTTGAGATCGAAGGTCAAGATATTCATAAGCTAAATACGACTTATCACAAGACTAAATTTCAAAAATAGTAGCGCCTTGCTTAAGGTGAATGGCGATTTTTTTGTTCGGCTATCGAGAAGAGGGTTTGGCATGAGCAACGCTTGCAGCATTGACCGCGCCGCCGTAATCGGCGCCGGCACCATGGGCCGCGGCATCGTCATGAGCCTGGCCAACGCCGGCATCCGGGTGCTGTGGCTGGACAACAACCCGCAGATGCTCGAACAGGCCCTGGGCGTGGTCGCCGAGACCAATGCGCACAACGTCCGCCTCGGCCGCATCAGCGAGCAGGAGTCCACCGCGCGCCTGGCCTGCATCACCCCGGTGAGCGACTACCCGGCGCTGGCCGAGGTCGACCTGGTGATCGAGGCGGTGTACGAGAACCTCGAGCTCAAGCAGCAGATCTTCCGTACCCTGGACGCCACCCTCAAGCCCGGGGCGATCCTCGCCAGCAACACCTCGGCACTGGACATCGACGCCATCGCCGCGGTCACCGCGCGGCCGGAAAGCGTGCTGGGCCTGCACTTCTTCAGCCCGGCGCACATCATGAAGCTGCTGGAGATCGTCCGCGGCGCCAGGACCGCCCCGGCGGTGCTGGACGCCGCCCTCGAGCTCGGCCGGCGCATCGGCAAGGTGGCGGTGGTGGCGGGCAACTGCCACGGCTTCATCGGCAACCGCATGCTCCACGCCTACGTGCGCGAGGCGCGCATGCTGCTGCTCGAAGGCGCCTACCCGCACCAGGTGGACGCCGCGCTGCAGGGTTTCGGCTTCGCCATGGGGCCGTTCCGCATGTACGACGTGGTCGGCATCGACCTGGAGTGGCGCGCCCGCGAGCTGGCCGGCAAGGGCCAGGACGACCCGGCGGTACAGGTCGACAACCGCCTGTGCGGGCTCGGCCGCTTCGGCCAGAAGGCACGCCTGGGCTACTACCGCTACGCCGAAGGCAGCCGCCAGGCCGAACATGACCCCGAGGTGGACGCCCTGGTACAGCAGGTGTCCGAGCAACTGGGCTTCGCCCGCCGCGCGGTCGGCGCCGAGGAGATCCTCGAGCGCTGCCTGCTGGCGCTGGTCAACGAGGGGGCGAAAATCCTCGAGGAGGGCATCGCCGCCAGCAGCCACGACATCGATCGGGTGTACCTGAACGGCTACGGCTTCCCGGCCGACCAGGGCGGGCCCATGGCCTGGGCCGACGACCAGGGCGCCGCGGATATCCTGGCGCGGCTGCAGGCATTGCAGGCGCGCTTCGGCGAGCATTGGCGACCCGCCGCGCTGATCGAGTCCCTGGCCGCCAGCGGCAAGCGGTTTGCCGACGTGCGGGTGTCCGACGTGCGGGAGGGCCGGGCATGAGCTATCAGGCGCCGCTGCGCGACATGCGCTTCGTCCTCCATGAGCTGTTCGACGTCACCGCCCACTGCGAGACGCTCGGCCAAGGCCTGGACCGCGAGCTGATCGATGGCGTGCTGGAGGAGGGCGCGCGCTACGCCGCCGAGGTGGTCGCGCCGCTCAACCGCCAGGGCGACGAGCAGGGCTGCACCCTGGTCGACGGTGCCGTGCGCACCCCCGACGGCTTCCGCCAGGCCTACCGGCAGTACGTCGACAACGGCTGGGCGAGCATGACCGGGCCCGGTGAGTACGGTGGCCAGGGCCTGCCGCAGCTGCTCGCGTGCGCCTTCCACGAGATGCTGATGGGCGCCTCGCTGTCCTTCCGGGTCTACTCCGGGTTGACCGAGGGCGCGGTGCTGGCGCTGCATAGGCATGGCAGTGCCGCGCTGAAAGATGCCTACCTGGAAAAACTGGTCAGCGGCCAGTGGGCCGGCACCATGTGCCTGACCGAGCCCCAGGCCGGCACCGACCTGGCGCTGCTGCGCACCCGTGCCGAGCCCCAGGCGGACGGCAGCTATAAGGTCAGCGGGAGCAAGATTTTCATCAGCGGCGGCGAGCAGGATCTGTCCGAGAACATTGTCCACCTGGTGCTGGCGCGCCTGCCGGATGCCCCGGCCGGGGTCAAGGGGATCAGCCTGCTGCTGGTGCCCAAGTTCGTCGCCAACCCGGACGGCACGCCGGGCGCGCGCAACGCCCTGAGCTGCGGCGCGCTGGAGCACAAGATGGGCATCAAGGGCGCCGCCACCTGCGTGATGAACTTCGACGGCGCCAGCGGCTGGCTGATCGGCGAGGCCAACCAGGGTCTGGCCTGCATGTTCACCATGATGAACGACGCGCGCTTCCAGGTCGGCCTGCAGGGCCTGGGCATCGCCGAGGCGGCCTTCCAGGGTGCCCTGCGCTATGCCCGCGAGCGCCTGCAGTCGCGGTCCCTGAGCGGCCCGGCCGAGCCGGACAAACCGGCCGACCCGATCATCCACCACCCGGACGTGCGGCGCATGCTGCTGACCCAGAAGACCCTGGTCGAGGGCAGCCGCATGCTCGCCGCCTACTGCGCGCGCCAGCTCGACCTGGAGCACGGTCAGGGCGATGCGCGCGCGCGCCAGGCGGCCGGACGGCGAGCGGCACTGCTGATCCCGATGGTCAAGGCGTTCTTCACCGACATGGGCCAGGAGGTCGCCAGCCTCGGCGTGCAGGTCTATGGTGGCCACGGTTACATCCGCGAATGGGGCATGGAGCAGCTGATGCGCGACAGCCGCATCACTCAGCTGTACGAGGGCACCAACGGCATCCAGGCGCTGGACTACATTCGCCGCAAGCTGCTCGGTGACGGCGGCGCGGAGCTCTCCGCGTTGCAGGCCGAGTTCAGCGAACTGTGCGATGCGCAGCTCGGTCGCCCGGCCCTGGCCGAACAGGCCAGGACCGTGCAGGCGCGCCTGGGCGAATGGCGCGAGCTGAGCGCCGAGGTGATCGCCGCCTGCCAGCGTGATGCCCAGGAAATCGGCGCCACCTCGGTGGACTTCCTCCAGTATTCGGCCTATGTGTTGCTGGCGGGGTTGTGGCTGCAGGCCGCGGCCCGCGCCCAGGATATGCTGGAGCAGGGCAGCGACGAGGCGGCCTTCTACCAGGCCAAGCTGCACAGCGCGCGCTTCTACCTGCGCCGCGTGCTGCCGCGGGCCAGTGGTCACCGCGAGGCCCTGCAGGGCGGCGCCGGGTGCATGATGGCCATGCCGGAGGACAGCTTCGCGTTCTAGAAACCCCATGGGGTGGAAAACCGCGAAGCGTTCTCCACCCGGGATCCGGGCTACAACAAGAGGAGCGGCAACATGCACCCATTCAGCTTCGCCACCTGCGCGCAGATCATCTGCGAAACCGGCTCGGCCCGGCGCCTGGGGGCCCTGTGCGCCGAGCGCGGCGCCCGCTCGGTGCTGATTGTCACCGACCCCGGCATCACCAAGCTCGGCCTGCTGGCCGAGGTGCTCGCCGGTTTTCTTCAGGAGGGCGTGACCGCCCAGGTGTTCGATCAGGTGCTGGCCGACCCGCCGGAGGCGGTGGTGCTGGATGCGGTGGCGCAGGCCCGGGCGCTCAAGGCCGAGCTGGTGATCGGTTTCGGCGGCGGCAGCTCGATGGACGTGGCCAAGCTGGTCGCCCTGCTGGCCCATCCCGAGTGCGCCCAGCGCCTGCAGGATATCTACGGCGTCGGCGCCGCCCGCGGCCGGCGCCTGCCGCTGATCCAGGTGCCGACCACCGCCGGCACCGGTTCGGAAGTGACCCCGGTGGCAATCGTCACCACCGGCGCCACCAGCAAGATGGGCGTGGTCTCGCCGCTGCTGCTGCCGGATGTGGCCCTGCTCGACGCCGACCTGTGCCTCGGCCTGCCGCCGGCGGTCACCGCCGCCACCGGCATCGACGCCATGGTCCACGCCATCGAGGCCTACACCAGCGCGCTGAAGAAGAACCCGCTGTCCGACCTGCTGGCCCGCGAGGCCCTGCGTCTGCTGGCCGCCAACCTCGACGAGGCGGTGCACAACGGCGCCAATCGCGAGGCGCGCCAGGCCATGCTGCTCGGCGCCTGCCTGGCCGGTCAGGCCTTCGCCAACGCGCCGGTGGCTGCGGTGCACGCGCTGGCCTATCCGCTGGGCGGGCACTTCCACATCCCCCACGGCCTGAGCAATGCCCTGGTGCTGCCCCACGTGCTCGGCTTCAATGCGGCCAATGCCGCCCCGCTGTATGCCGAGCTGGCGCCACTGGTGCTTGGCGAGCGACTGCGTCCCGGCGATGCCATGAGCCAGACCGAACAGTTCATCGGCGCCCTGGCCGACTTCGCCGAGCGCAGCGGCCTGCCGACCCGCCTGCGTGATGCCGGGGTGCCGCAGGACAGCCTCGCCCAACTGGCGGCAGATGCCATGCTGCAGCAGCGCCTGCTGGTCAACAATCCGCGCGAGATGACCGAGGCCCACGCCCTGGCCATCTACCAGTCGGCCTACTGACGACCCAGCGCGGCGAGAACGCTCCCATCGGACAATGAGAGGCAGCGATGGCGGCGGCTTGAGCCGCGATCGGGTAACCGCCCCATGATTCAAGGAACCTCGATGAACCCACCTCAGCACCTGCGCAGCGACTACCGTCACTTCCAGCCGATCACCACCCGTTGGCACGACAACGACCTCTATGGTCACGTCAACAACGTCACCTACTACAGCTACTTCGACAGCGCGGTGAATGCCTACCTGATCGACGCCGGCGGCCTGGATATTCACCAGGGCGAGGTGGTCGGCTTCGTGGTCAGCTCCAGCTGCGACTACTTCGCCTCCATCGCCTTCCCCGAGCGCATCGAGGTCGGCCTGCGGGTCGCCAAGCTGGGTAACAGCTCGGTGCAGTACGAGCTGGCGGTGTTCAAGGCCGGCGAGCCGGAGGCCTGCGCGGCCGGGCGCTTCGTGCACGTGTTCGTCGACCGCCAGAACAACCGACCGGTGCCGATTCCCGCGCGCCTGCGCGCGGCCCTGGCCGAACTGCTGGTCGCCGCCGGCTAGTCGCCCAGGGCCGCGCGGCGACCGCGTTCGAGGTCGACGCCGGCCAGGATCAGCAGGCCGAGGACGAAGTAGCTGCCGGTGAGCAGGATCGCCAGGCGGTGGTCGCCGGCGCTCAGCCAGCTGGTCAGGCCATAGGTCATGGGGCCGAGGATCGACGACAGCTTCACCGCCTGGCCCCACAGGCCGAAGAACTCGGCCAGCCGCGTCGGCGGCGCCAGCAGGCCGACGATGGCGCGCCCGGCCGACTGGCTGGCGCCCATGCACAGGCCGGCGACATTGGCCGCCAGCCAGAACAGCGGCGGGCCCTCGGCGGCCCAGGCCAGGGCGACCATCAGCAGCCAGCCGCACAGGGTCAGGCGCAGGGTGGCGAGGTGGCCGAGGCGGTCCTGCACATAGCCGAACGCCAGCGCGCCCAGGGCGGCGGTGAGGTTGACCAGCAGGATCAGCAGCAGGGTATCCTGGGTGGAAAAGCCCATGGCCTGGTCGGCATAGATCGCGGCCAGGGTCACCACCGCGGCGATGCCGGCCTGGTAGCAGAGGGTGCAGGCCAGGAAACGCAGCAGGTCGCGGTAGCGTCCGGCCTCGCCCAGGGTGCGGGCGAAGCGGGCGAAGGCCACCCGCGCGCCGGCACCGCTCGGGGCCTGTGGCTGGCTGCGCTCGCGCAGGAGCAGAAAGGTCGGCAGGCTGGCCACGGCGAACAGGCCGGCGGTGAGCAGCATGCACACCGGCACAAACTGCGCCGCCGTGTCGCCGCGGGCCTGCGCCCAGCCGACATAGGCCAGGCTGGCGCCGAGGCTGAGCAGGCCGCCGAGATAGCCCAGGCTCCAGCCCCAGCCGGAGACGCGGCCAATGGCCCCTTCGCGGGCAATTTCCGGAAGGAAGGCGGCGATCAGGTTTTCACCGCTGCCGAAGCAGAAGTTCGACAGCACCACGAACAGCATGGCGATACCCAGGGCACCCGGGCCGGCGAGGGCCAGGCCGGCGGTGCCGGCGACGCAGCCGAGGGTGCTGAGCAGCAGCAGGCGCTTCTTGCAGGCGTGGGCGTCGGCATAGGCGCCGAGCAGCGGCGCGCTGAGGATCACCAGGGCATAGGAGATGGCCAGGGTGCTGGTCCAGGCCAGGGTGCCCCAGTCTGCGCCGCCGGCCACCACGGCGACGAAGTAGGCGTTGAACACCGCGGTGATCACCACCGTGGTGTAACCGGAGTTGGCGAAGTCGTACATCGCCCAGGCCCAGGCTTCGCGGCGGCGGACCCCGGGAGCGAGGCTGGCGGTCATGCGGCTACCTCCGTGCGACTTGGCCACAAGCCTAGCCGGCCTGGCCGTCTCGTGCGCCCGCTACCGCTGCGGGCCGCGAGGGCCTATGGTGAAAAGTAACGGGGCGGCCGTTCGGGCTGCCCGTTCATGCAGGGGACGCCCATGTCGCATCCGCCTGATGACAGTCAATCGGACCCGGCCCAGGTCGCGCGCAGGCTGCTCGGCATCATCGGTCAGACCCTGGCCGAAGTGCACCCGCAGGCCATGAAGCAGGGCCGGATCGGCCTGCACAGCGCGCTCGACCGCGACCTCGGGCTGGACAGCCTGACCAGGGTCGAGCTCTGGTCGCGGATCGAGCGTGAGTTCGACGTGCGTTTGCCGCAGTCGCTGTTTGCCGAGGCGCAGACCCCCGGCGATATTCTCGCGGCGCTTTTGCGCAATCTGCCCCAGCTCGGCGCAGCGGACGAACTGCCCGCAGCATTCGATGAGCACTGGCCGCCGATGGCCGATGAACGGCGCCCGCCGGAGCAGGCACAGACCCTGATCGAGGTGCTCGATTGGCACCTGCAGGTCCACCCCGAGCGCATCCATGTGCGCCTGCTGGGCGAGGATGAGCGTTGCGAAGACATCAGCTACGCCGCCTTGCATGCCGGCGCCAGCGCTGTGGCCGCCGGCCTGCAGCGGCGTGGCCTGCGCGTTGGTGAGCGGGTGGCGCTGATGCTGCCAACCGGCCGCGACTTTCTCTGCGGCATGTTCGGCATCTTCCTGGCCGGCGGCGTGCCGGTGCCGATCTACCCGCCCATGCGTCTGGCGCAGATCGAGGAACACCTGCAGCGCCAGGCCGGGATACTCGGCAATGCCGAGGCGGTGGTGCTGATCACCCTGGAGCAGGCCAGGCTGTTCGCCCGCCTGCTCAAGCCGCAGGTGCCGAGCCTGAATGCGATCGTCACGGTTGCCGAGCTGTCGGCCAACCCTGCGGACCTGGTGGTGCCGCCGCGGCAGGCCGAGGACATCGCCTTCCTCCAGTACACCTCGGGCAGCACCGGCCAGCCGAAGGGGGTGATCGTCAGCCACGCCAACCTGCTGACCAACCTGCGGGCGATGCGCCAGGTCTTGGAGGTCAGTGCCAAGGACGTGTTCGTCAGCTGGTTGCCGATGTACCACGACATGGGCCTGATCGGTGCCTGGTTCGGCAGCCTGTACGTCGGCTTCCCGCTGGTGCTGATGTCGCCGCTGGCCTTCCTGGCCCGTCCGGCCAGTTGGCTGTGGGCCATCCACCGCTATCGCGGGAGCATCTCGGCGGCGCCGAACTTCGCCTATGAGCTGTGCCTGAGCAAGGTCGACGCCGCCGCTCTGGAGGGCCTGGACCTGAGCAGCTGGCGCCTGGCCCTGAACGGCGCAGAGCCGGTCAACCCGGATACCCTGCGGCGTTTCGCCGAGCGATTCGCCGCCTATGGTCTGGCCGCGACGGCGCTGATGCCGGTGTACGGCCTGGCCGAGGGCACCCTGGGTGTGGCCTTCCCGCCGCTGGGCCGCGGGCCGCGGGTCGACCGGGTCCGGCGCGATGCCTTCCAGCGCAGCGGCCAGGCGCTGCCCGCCGCCCCCGCGGCCGACGACGTGCTGCGCTTCGTCTGCAGCGGACGGCCGCTGCCCGGGCATCAGGTGCGCATCGTCGATGGCAGCGATGTCGAACTGCCCGAGCGCACCGAGGGCCACCTGCAGTTCAAGGGGCCGTCCACCACGCGCGGTTATTTCCGCAACCCCCAGGAGGGACGGCGGGTGCGCCATGGCGACTGGTTCGACTCCCTCGACCTGGCCTACCTGGCCGACGGTGAGCTGTACATCAGCGGGCGGGTCAAGGACCTGATCATCCGTGGCGGGCGCAATATCTATCCGTACGACCTGGAGGTCGCCATCGGCAACCTGGCGGGGTTGCGCAAGGGCTGCGTGGCGGTATTCGGCAGCAGCGGGGCCGACGGCGCCAGCGAGCGCCTGGTGGTGCTGGCCGAAACCCATGAGCGCGACGAGGGCGTCCGTCAACGGCTACGCGAGACAATCGCTCGGGTGGCCCTGGCCGTCGGCGGCGTGCAGCCCGACGATATCGTCCTGGCAGCGCCGCACAGCGTACTGAAGACCTCCAGCGGCAAGATCCGCCGCGCCGCCAGCCGCGAGCTGTACCAGCGCGGCGAACTCGGCCAGGCAGGACGCGCGGTCTGGCAGCAACTGCTACACCTGGCCCTGGGGGCGGCGCGGGGTCAGTTCGGTCGCGCGGCGCGGCGCCTGCGCGCCCTGCTCTATGCCGGCTACTTCTGGGCCTTGCTGCTGCCCATCGCCGGCCTGACCTGGCTGGCGGTGGCGCTGCTGCCGCGTCGCGACTGGTGCCGTCGGGTGGCCCGCCTGGCGGCGCGGTTGTTTCTGCGCGCGGTCGGCATGCCGGTGCGTGCCGAGGGCCTGGAGTGGCTGCAGGGCACGCAGGTGCGCGTGCTGATTGCCAATCACGCCAGCTACCTGGATGGGCTGGTGCTGTGCGCGGTATTGCCGCCGAGCTTCGGCTTCGTCGCCAAGCGCGAGTTGGCCGAGCAGTTCATCGCCGGGCGTTTCCTGCGCAAGCTCGGCGCCTGCTTCGTCGAGCGCTTCGACCCGCAGCGCAGCAGCGAGGATGCCGAGCGCCTGGCCGCCGTGCTGCAAGGCGGGCAGTCGCTGGTGTTCTTTCCCGAGGGCACCCTGACCCGCGAGGCGGGCCTGTTGCCGTTCCGCCTCGGCGCCTTCGCCCTGGCCAGCCGCGTGGCGGTGCCGCTGTTGCCGGTGGCGCTTGGCGGCACGCGTACG
This sequence comes from Pseudomonas zhanjiangensis, assembly GCF_041027545.1. NCBI lineage: Bacteria > Pseudomonadati > Pseudomonadota > Gammaproteobacteria > Pseudomonadales > Pseudomonadaceae > Pseudomonas > Pseudomonas zhanjiangensis. Next base: position 127,008 of record NZ_JBFTEG010000009.1, read on the forward strand.
GCTCTGCGCGGCGGCCAGTGGTTCCCCCGGCGCAGCGTCTTGCGCGTCAGCGTCTGCGCGCCCCTGCACGCACAGGGCAACGACTGGCGCGCCATAGTCGCGCTGCGCGACCAGGCGCGAGGGCTGCTGCTGGAACAGTTGGAGGAGGCCGAGCGGCTGCTGCTGGCGGGCTGAAGCGGCGCGACTAGACTTACACCGCTGGGCATCTGCAGCGTTGCATACCCATCGAGCCTGTTGCCGGGACAGCCCAGGCAGTGTTCAGGAGGCCTATGGAGAACCTTCCGCCGATTCAGGCTACGCTCGATTCGTTGCGGCGAAAGGTGGCCAAGTATGGTCACCTGCGGGAAAAGCTGGCCGAAGTGGAGCGCCTGGCCGGGGCCATGGCCGCCACCAACAGCGACCTCAGCCGCCAGTTGAGCGAGGCGCAGCAGCGAGTGCGGCGCTGGCAGGAGTTCTTCGAGCTGTCGCTGGACATGCTCTGCATCGCCAACACCCAGGGTTACTTCGTCGACGTCAACCCGGCGTTCCTGCGGGTGCTGGGCTACAGCAAGGAGCAGCTGCTGCAGCGGCCGTTCATCGAGTGGGTTCATCCTGACGATGTGGCCTCCACGCTCGAGGAGCTGCGCAAGCTGGCCGGTGGTATCGATACCATCAATTTCGAGAACCGCTATCGCTGCAGCGACGGCAGCTATGTCTGGCTGGCCTGGTGCACGCCGGCGCCGCCACCGGACAGCGACCTGCTCTATGCCATCGCCCGGGACGTCAGCGAGCGCAAGCGCAGCGAGGCCGAGATCCTCTATCAGGCCTCGCATGACAGCCTGACCGGGCTGTTCAACCGCGCCGCCCTGATGCAGCACCTGCAGCAGGCCTGCGCCTGTTTTCATCGCGATCCGGCGCAGGGCTTCGCCCTGCTGTTTCTCGATCTGGACTACTTCAAGGCGATCAATGACGGCTACGGCCACCGCATCGGCGACGAACTGCTGATCCAGGTTGCCGGCCGGCTATCCCAGCAGTGCCGCGACAGCGACGTGGTCGCGCGCCTGGGCGGCGATGAGTTCGTGATTCTCGCCAGCGGCCAGTCGGCGCTGCACGCCGAGGAGCTGAAGGCCCGCCTGGTCGAGGCGCTGCAGGCGCCGTTCAAGGTCGATCGGCATGAGCTGCGGGTTGGCGCCAGTGTCGGCATCGCCCGGCCAGGCAGCGGCGAGCTGGATCTGACCGGGTTGCTGGATGAGGCCGACCGCCAGATGTACCTGCACAAGCTGGCCGGGCGCAGGCGCTAGGGCCCGTTAGCGGTATTTCTTGTGCCACTTGTGCTTCTTGTGGCCGAGGGCGAGACCGGGATGGCCGTCGCCACGGTGGCCGTCACCACGGTGGCCGTCATAGTAGCGGTCACCCTCGCGGCGCCCGCCATCGCCGTCGCCATAGGCGTTGCCCAGGGCGCCGCCGGCCGCGCCGCCGACCCCGGCACCGATCAGGCCGCCGGTCTGGCCGCCCACCCGGCTGCCGATCACCTGGCCGCCGGCGGCGCCGAGGCCGCCGCCGATGGCCGCTTCGGTACGGCTGCCGCGATCGGCGCCGACCGCGCTGCCGGCCGCGCCACCGACGCCGGCACCGATGGTGGCACCGGTATCGCCGCCGACCTGCTGGCCGACCATGGTGCCGAGCACGCCGCCGATGGCGCCGCCGACGCCGGCTTCGGTGTTGCCGGCCAGGGCGGCGCCGCTGGTCAGGCTCAGGGACAACAGGAGGATCGAGGCGTACTTCATGTTTCAGGCTACCGCGGCAGGTGATGAGGGCGCCGATGCTGACCGGTCGCGCGGTGGCCGGCAAGTGTCAGTGGTCGGCCCTGCGAGGCGCTTCACAGCCGGCCGGCGACGGGCTTCAGGGGTTCAGCCACAGGCGGGTGTCGCGGGGCGGCAAACCGGCCGGCGTTGGGTAATCGATCGGGATCAGGGTGCGCTGGTCGAGTCGCGCCCGCTCCACCAGGTCGCCGAAGTGACGCAGGAACAGGGCGCGAAAGCTGCCGTCGGCCTCGATCATGGCCAGCCCCTCGGCGAAGCGCCGCTGCAGGGCTTCGTCCTCGCGCTTGAAGGTGAAATACACCGGCAGGTTGTAGACCAGGGCCAGGTGTGGCTCGACCATCAGCTGCGGGTAGCGTTCGGCCTGCGCCTCGAGCTCCCGCCAGGCCTCGTGCAGGCCGCGGTGGTAGTAGTCGAAGCGACGCCTGGCGAGCATCGGCAGCAGGTTGTCGGGATTGGCCATGCCTACCACCGGCAGGCGATTGCGGGCGAACAGGGCGAAGTCGCCCCACTGGCTGCCAAATCCGCCGCGCAGCTGGCGCAGGTCCGCGAGGCTGTTGACCCGGGCGAAGCGGACGGCGTCGGCCTGGTGGATCAACAGCACGCGATAGCCGAGCATGCCCTTGTGCAGGTCCACCGGGAGCATGCGGAAGTCGCGCAGGCGCGCTTCGGTCGGCGGCACATAGGCCAGATCCACCTGACCGTCGCGCAGCAACTCCAGGCAGCGCTCCTGGGTGGGGTCGGGCGTACTGCTGGGCTGAATCCGCCGCGGGCCATAGCGCTCGGCGGTGCGGGCCAGCAGCAGGTTGCTCAGCTCGATGCGGTAGGCATATTTCTCCGCTTGATGCTGACAGACCCGCAGATCGGGTTCTGCCCAGGCCACGCCGGCGAACAGGCCGGCGAGCAGCGCTGCGGCGGCGAGCAGGCGTGGGCGCGAGGCCGAACACATAGATAGTGCCATCGTGCTGCCCGCTCCTAGAGCAGGCTCTCCTTGCCCCAGAGGTCCAGGGCGTGGGCCAGCGGCAGCACCTCGCCGGGCCGGCTCAGCGAGTAGCCGGGCAGCTGGCCGATGCGCGCCTGGAACTCGGGGTGCTGCAGCACCTCGAGCAGGGCGGCCATCGCCGGCAGCGCCAGGCTGTCCTCGTGGCAGAGCAGGCAGTAGTGCTCGCGGGCCAGGGGAACGAAGGCCAGGCCGAACATGCGCGCCGCCGCCTCGACGCCGAAGCCGGCGTCGGCCATGCCGCTGGCGACATAGGCGGCCACCGCGGCGTGGGTGTACTCCTCGTTGTAGAAACCGTTGATGCTGGCATTTTCGATCCGCGCCTGCTGCAGCAGGCTTTCCAGCAGCATGCGCGTGCCCGAGCCCCGCTCACGGTTGACGAAGCGCAGGCCGGCACGCTGCAGGTCGGCCAGGCGGGAGATCTGCTGCGGGTTGCCCGGCGCCAGAATCAGGCCCTGGGTGCGCACGACGAAGGTGATGACCCGGTGTTCCGGACGCAGCCAGGGCTGGATACGGCTCATGCTCAGCGCGCCGAGCGGCCCGGCCGGCACGTGCAGCCCGGCCAGGTCGCAGTCCTGGCGCTGCAGCGAGAGCATCGCCTCGACCCCGCTGCGAAACTGCAGCTCCCACTGCCAGCGGTTGTCCTGCTCCAGCCACTCGCGCAGCGCGGCCACCGCGAAGCCATGGCTGGCATGGATGCGCAGGCCCGGGCGGGTGGCCTGCAGGGCACGGTTGAGCTCGATCTCCAACTCGCCGGCGAGGTTGTCCAGCTGCGGAGTCAGACGCGCGCTGATGCGTTGGTCGGCGCGCAGCAGCTTTTCGCCTAAGCTGGTGAGTTGGGCACCCTTGCCGCGTTGCAGGGCGATCAGCGGGCTGCCGAAGAACTCCTGCCACTTGGCCAGCAGGTTCCAGGCGTGACGGTAGGAGTAGCCGACCCGGGCGGCAGCCTCGGTCAGCTTGCCGGTTTCATGCACCGCCTGCAGCAGGTCCAGGCCCTGGGGGTCGAGGGTGCTGCCGTCGCTCTGGTGGAAACGCCAGTGCGGTTGAATTTCAATACGGATCATGTGCACAGCTCTTCATATTTGATCGCGGAATAGCCCATGATAACTTGCCTTATCTGGCGTTTCTGCGCCCGAGTATAAGAACTTTACTTCATATATGGCGACCCTTCAGCGGAGCGCCCGAGATAAGCCGACCATCAGCCGTGAGTGGTTCGGTTTATCTCCCCGACAGTACCGGCTCTCTGCGCCGGCTGGAGTTTCGAACATGGCCACTCTTCCCCAGCGCTTCGACCCCGAGCAGTGCCAGGCTGTTACCCGTGAGGTACTGGCCGCGCACCGCGGGCAACCGGGCGCCCTGCTGCCCATCCTCCACGACATCCAGGACCGCCTCGGCGCCGTGCCGCCGGAGCTGTTGCCGATGATCGCCGAGGAGCTCTGCCTGTCGCGCGCCGAAGTGCACGGGGTGGTCAGCTTCTACCACGACTTCCGCGCCACCCCGCCGGGTCGTCAGCACCTCAAGCTGTGTCAGGCCGAGGCCTGCCAGTCGATGGGGGTCAAGGCGCTGACCGCCGAGCTGCAGGACAAACTCGGCCTGCAGCTGGGCGAGACCCGCGAGGACGGCAGCCTGACCTTCGAGGCGGTGTACTGCCTGGGCAATTGCGCCTGCGCGCCCAATGCCATGCTCAACGGTGAGTTGCATGGCCGTGTCGATGCCGAGGGCCTGCTGGCCCTGCTGGAAGAACAGGAGGCCGGCGCATGAGCCAGGCGAATAACACTACCCTGACCGTCTACGTGCCGCGCGACGCCACCGCCCTGAGCCTGGGCGCCGACCGGGTGGCCCAGGCCATCGCCGCCGAGGCCAAGGCGCGCAACCTGGAGATCAAGCTGGTGCGCAACGGCTCGCGCGGCCTGCATTGGCTCGAGCCCCTGGTCGAGGTCGCCACCCCGGCCGGCCGCGTGGCCTATGGTCCGGTCAAGGCCAAGGACGTTGCCGGGCTGTTCGACGCCGGTTTTCTCGAAGGCAAGGAACATGCCCTGGGCCATGGCCTGACCGAGGAGATCGACTACCTCAAGCGCCAGGAGCGCCTGACCTTCGCCCGCGCCGGCATCACCGACCCGCTGTCGCTGGACGACTACATCGCCCACGACGGCTACCGTGGCCTCAAGCGCGCCCTGGGCATGACCCCCGAGGCGATCGTCGCCGAAGTCACCGAATCCGGCCTGCGCGGCCGTGGCGGCGCGGCCTTCCCCACCGGGATCAAGTGGCGCACCGTGCTCGGCTGCGCGGCGGAGCAGAAGTACATCGTCTGCAACGCCGACGAAGGCGACTCCGGCACCTTCTCCGACCGCATGGTGATGGAAGACGACCCCTATGTGCTGATCGAGGGCATGACCATCGCCGGTCTGGCCGTCGGCGCCACCATGGGCTACATCTACCTGCGCTCGGAATACCCGCATGCCGAGGCCGCGCTGCAGGCAACCATCGCCAGCGCCTACGCCGCCGGCTACCTGGGTGACGATGTGCTCGGCAGCGGCAAGGCCTTCCACCTGGAACTGCGCCGCGGCGCCGGCGCCTACATCTGTGGCGAGGAAACCGCGTTGCTCGAGAGCGTCGAGGGCAAGCGTGGCACCGTGCGGCCCAAGCCGCCGCTGCCGGCGATCGAGGGCCTGTTCGGCCAGCCGACGGTGATCAACAACGTGATCTCGCTGGCCTCGGTGCCGATCATCCTCGACAAGGGTGGCGCCTACTACAAGGATTACGGCATGGGCCGCTCGCTCGGCACCCTGCCGATCCAGCTGACCGGCAACATCGCCCGCGGCGGCCTGATCGAGAAGGCCTTCGGCGTCACCCTGCGCGAGCTGCTGTATGAATACGGCGGCGGCTCGGCCAGCGGCCGGCCGATCCGCGCGGTGCAGGTCGGCGGCCCGCTGGGCGCCTACCTGCCCGAGTCGCAGTTCGACACCCCGCTGGACTACGAGGCCTTCGCCGCCCTCGGCGCAGTGCTCGGCCACGGCGGCATCGTGGTGTTCGACGACACCGTCGACATGGCCGACATGGCGCGCTATGCCATGGAGTTCTGCGCGGTGGAATCCTGCGGCAAGTGCACGCCCTGCCGGATCGGTTCGACCCGTGGCGAGGAGCTGCTCGAGCAGATCATCGTCGCCCGTTCCGAAGGCCCGCAGCCAGGTCGCATCGAACTGCTCAAAAGCCTCTGCGACACCATGCTCGGCGCCTCGCTCTGTGCCCTGGGGGGGATGACTCCCTACCCGGTGATGAGCGCCATCAACCACTTTCCCGAGGACTTCGGGGTGTCGAAAGACGCCACCGAAGCCCGCTGATCCGGAGGCGTCCTCATGGCCCTGTATCGTGAACTCGACTATGGCACCCCCGCTCGCACCGGCGCCCCGGTGACGGTGGAAATCGACGGCAACCCGATCACCGTGCCGGCCGGCACCTCGCTGATGCGCGCCGCCCAGGAAGCCGGCATCGCCGTGCCCAAGCTGTGCGCCAGCGACAGCCTCGAACCCTTCGGCTCGTGCCGCCTGTGCATGGTGGAAATCGAAGGCCGCCGCGGTTTCCCGGCGTCCTGCACCACCCCGGTGGAGCCGGGCATGAAGGTGCGCACGCAGAGCCCGAAGCTGGCCGAACTGCGTCGCGGCACCATGGAACTGTACATCTCCGACCACCCGCTGGACTGCCTGACCTGTTCGGCCAACGGCAACTGCGAGCTGCAGGACATGGCCGGCGTAGTCGGCCTGCGCGAAGTGCGCTACGACCCGGTGAAGACCCACCTGGCCGAGCCCAAGGACGAATCCAACCCCTATTTCAGCTACGACCCGGCCAAGTGCATCGTCTGCAACCGTTGCGTGCGCGCCTGTGAGGAGGTGCAGGGCACCTTCGCCCTGACCATCGACGGCCGCGGCTTCGACTCGCGCGTGGCCGCCAGCCAGGACGAAGACTTCATCGATTCGGAGTGCGTGTCCTGCGGCGCCTGCGTGCAGGCCTGCCCGACCGCCACCCTGATGGAGAAGTCGCTGATCGAGATGGGCCAGGCCGAGCGCAGCGTGATCACCACCTGCGCCTATTGCGGCGTCGGCTGCTCGTTCAAGGCCGAGGTCAAGGGCAACGAAGTGGTGCGCATGGTGCCGAACAAGGACGGCCACGCCAACCACGGTCACGCCTGCGTCAAGGGCCGCTTCGCCTGGGGCTACGCCACCCACCCGGACCGCATCAAGACGCCGATGATCCGTGACAGCATCCACGAGGCCTGGCGCCCGGTGAGCTGGGACGAGGCCATCGGCCATGCGGCCGAGCGTTTCAAGGCCATCCAAGCCCAGTACGGGCAGAACGCGGTCGGCGGCCTGACCTCCTCGCGCTGCACCAACGAAGAGGCCTACCTGGTGCAGAAGCTGGTACGCGCCGCCTTCGGCAACAACAACGTCGACACCTGTGCACGGGTCTGCCACTCGCCGACCGGCTACGGCCTCAAGGTCACCCTCGGCGAGTCGGCCGGGACCCAGGACTTCGACTCGGTGCTGGCCGCCGACGTGGTGCTGGTGATCGGTGCCAACCCCACCGATGGCCACCCGGTGTTCGGCTCGCAGCTCAAGCGCCGCCTGCGCGAGGGCGCCCGCCTGATCGTCGCCGACCCGCGCGGCATCGACCTGGTGCGCAGCCCGCACATCAAGGCCGATCACCACCTGCAGCTGCGCCCGGGCACCAACGTCGCCCTGCTCAACAGCCTGGCCCATGTGATCGTCAGCGAGGGTCTGGTCGACGAGGCCTTCGTCGCCGAGCGTTGCGAGGCCGAGGCCTTCGAGCAATGGCGCAGCTTCGTCAGCGAGGCGCGCAACAGCCCCGAGGCACTGGAAGCCACCACCGGCGTGCCGGCCGCCGAGGTGCGCGCGGCCGCGCGGTTGTACGCCATCGGCGGCAACGCGGCGATCTACTACGGCCTGGGCGTCACCGAGCACAGCCAGGGCTCCTCCACCGTGATGGCCATCGCCAACCTGGCCATGGCCACCGGCAACATCGGCCGCACCGGCGTCGGGGTCAACCCGCTGCGCGGGCAGAACAACGTGCAGGGCTCCTGCGACATGGGCTCCTTCCCCCATGAGCTGCCGGGCTATCGCCACGTCTCCGACCCTGTGGTGCGTCCGCAGTTCGAGGCCGCCTGGGGCGTCAAGCTGCTCGACGAGCCGGGCCTGCGCATCCCCAACATGCTCGCCGCCGCCCATGCCGGTACCTTCAAGGGTATCTACATCCAGGGCGAGGACCCGGCCCAGTCCGACCCGGACACCCAGCACGTCACCGACGCGCTGAAGGAAATGGAATGCGTGGTGGTGCAGGACCTGTTCCTCAACGAAACCGCCAAGTACGCCCATGTGTTCCTGCCGGGCGCTTCGTTCCTGGAGAAGAACGGCACCTTCACCAACGCCGAGCGGCGCATCTCGCCGGTACGCAAGGTGATGCCGGCGCTGGCCGGCAAGGAAGACTGGGAGGTGACGGTAGCCCTGTCCAATGCCTTGGGCTACCCGATGAATTACACCCATCCGTCGCAGATCATGGACGAGATCGCCAGCCTGACGCCGACCTTCACCGGGGTCAGCTATGCCAAGCTCGAGCGCATGGGCAGCATCCAGTGGCCGTGCAACGAGGAGGCGCCGGAAGGCACCCCGATCATGCACGAGGACGCCTTCGTGCGTGGCAAGGGTCGCTTCATGGTCACCGAGTACATCGCCAGCGACGAGCGCACCTCGCGCAAGCGTCCGCTGATCCTGACCACCGGCCGCATCCTCTCGCAGTACAACGTCGGCGCCCAGACCCGGCGGACCTCGAACAAGGCCTGGCATGCCGAGGACATCCTCGAACTGCACCCGGTGGATGCCGAGGACCGCGGGATCAAGGATGGCGACTGGGTCGGTATCAACAGCCGCGCCGGCGAGACGGTGATGCGCGCCAAGGTCACCCAGCGCATGCAGCCTGGGGTGGTCTACACCACCTTCCACCACCCGGAATCCGGCGCCAACGTGATCACCACCGACAACTCCGACTGGGCCACCAACTGCCCGGAGTACAAGGTCACCGCGGTGCAGGTGCGCAAGGTCGAGGTGCCTTCGGAGTGGCAGCAGGAGTTCGAGGCCTTCACCAAGGAGCAGGTCGAGTTCCTGCCGCGGATCAAGGTCACCCAGCTGTAAAACCCGCCGGCGGGCCGTTGTGGCCCGCCGGCGCTTCCCGTTTTCTCTTCAGCGCATCGAGGTGTGCAGATGGGCATGAATGCCACGCAACTGATCAAGATGGCCAACCAGATCGGCGCCTTCTTCGCCTCCCAACCCAACCCCGAGCAGGCGCGCGAGGAGTTCGCCCAGCACCTCAGGCGCCAATGGGACCCGCAGATGCGCACCGCGCTCTACGCCCATGTCGATGCCGGTGGCGGCGAAGACTTGAGCGAGTTTGTCCTGGCGACGTTGCAAGGCCTGCGCGGGCAGATCGAGCCGACGGCCAAGCGTGCCTGATCGGCGTTCTGACCTCGGTCAGGCGCAGCGCCTAACCATCGGCCCGCACCCTGCGGGCCGATTGTTTTCGGCGAGGGACGATGCGCGGTTCTGGGCGAGCCGGGCGAGGATCCTTGCGCCGGGCGCCGTCACCTGCCGGCGCGAGTCGGCAGCTCACCCACCTGTGGATATGGGGCAATGAAGTCCTGGTAAGGCGTTCAGCCGCGCAATGGATGATACTCACCGCCGGTGGCTGGTTAATCTGATGTTCTGCAACGGTAGAGGCTTTATATGTGGATGCGTGCTACCTGTTTGCTTGAATTCAACAATCTGGTTGCGACGCCGTTTATCTTCATGTTGCGACCGCGCAGCGGCTGGCAGCAGTGGATCGGCCGCGAACAATACCTGTTGACGCCCAGCGTGTCGGCGATCGAGTTCACCGACCCATTTGGCAACCTGTGTCAGCGTTTGATGGCGCCAGCCGGACCATTCACCGTCAACACCTCGTTTGATGTCGATGTAGCCGAGGCCTCTGACTCCGCGCCCGGCGCCCAGTTTGTCGAGGTGCAGCGGCTACCCGAAGAAACCCTGCCATTCCTGTTGCCCAGTCGCTTCTGCGAGTCTGATCGCTGCACCCAGCTGGCTGCTTCCATCGTTGCTGGATGCTCCCCCGGATACGATCAATGCAGCGCGATCGTGGATTATATTCGCCGGACGATCGCCTATACGCCCGGATCGGGTCAGCAGATCATCAGTGCCTGCGAGGTCAACGAGAGGTCAGAGGCTGTCTGCCGCGACCTGGCGCATCTGGGAATTGCATGTTGCCGTGCGCTGTCGATTCCGGCGCGGATGGTCGTCGGCTATCTTGAAAACCTGCAGCCGATGGACCTGCATGCCTGGTTCGAGGCTTTCGTAGGCGGGCGCTGGTATACCTTCGATCCAACCCAGGATGATGGGCGGGGGGGAAGGATTGCCGTCGCCTATGGTCGCGACGCGGCCGACGTGGCCATCTATACGCAGTTCGGCGATCCGGTCGAGTTGCTTAACATGAACGTAACCGTCGAGCGCATCGCCGCACCTGCCTGCTGACTGTTATTAAGGCGCCTGCATAGCGCCCAAGACCAGGCCGCTGCCCACCCTGATGGCCATCCGGCTTCTGGACAGGGGCCTGGTTCAGCCTGGCGGCCACCAAGGGCCATTGGCGAAAGGGGCCGGCCTGTTTGCCTCGCTCAGGCCTCTGCGTCTGCTTGCGGTGGCGCCGGGCTGTAGACCCTGGGCGCACTGCGATGTGGCAGGTGGATCAGGTTGAGCCGATGGCGCCGCGCCCAGTCCACCGCCAGGTCGGTCGGTGCGGAGAGGCTCAGCAGGGTGCCGATGCCGGCGCGCACCGACTTGTGAATCAATTCCAGGCTGCAGCGACTGGTGACCACGGCGAAGCCCTGGCGCGGGTCCAGCTGTTCGCGCAGCAGCGCGCCTATCAGTTTGTCCAGGGCGTTGTGCCGGCCGATATCCTCGCGGCACAGGCGCAGCGCGCCGCTACCATCGATGAAGGCCGCGGCGTGCAGGGCGCCGCTATGGCGGGCCAGGCGTTGCGCGTCGGCCAGGCGATCGCGCAACGCATCCAGGTGCGCGGGCGGCGGCAGTGGGCTGGCGCTCAGCGCCGCGAGCTTGGGCAGCGCCTGTTCCAGCGCCTCGACGCCGCACAGGCCGCAACCGCTGGTGCCGGCCAGCTGCCGACGCTGTTGCTTGAGCGCCCAGAAGGCGCGGCTGCTGATGTCCACCTCGGCATTGATGGCGGCGCCGATGCGCTGCAGGCGGATGTCGTAGATCTCGTCGATGGAATCGACCAGGCCGCCGCTGAGGCTGAAGCCGGCGATGAAGTCCTCCACGTCGGTCGGCGAGACCATCATCACCGCGTGATTGATGCCGTTGTAGGCGATCGCCAGGGCGCATTCCTCGGCCAGCGCCGCCTGGCCGGGTTGCGCCGCCGGGTCCAGCTCGACGTAGCCGTGCTCGTGCACCGGGCTGGCGGGGCTGGTATCGACGTTGGGTTTGGCGGTGGGACGCGGCATGTCTGAGGGCTTTCCGGTGGTTGTGGAGCTAGCCTAAGCCCCTGGGGCGCAGGCGTCTAATGCTGCGTAGGGGCATGCCGAATCCGGCTAACCTCGGGTCGCTTTTGCCCCATCGATAGGCTTCAAGGTAACAGTGCGCGATAGTCCTCGACCGCGGCGAACTCCTCGGTGTCCTTGGGGCCCTGGCGACTGTCCGGCTGGCGCACGGCGAGCAGATGGCCGATGCCAAAGGTGCGCGCGCTACGCAACACCGGCAGGCTGTCGTCGATGAACAGGCTGCGTGGCGGCTCGAAATCCAGGTCCTGGCGCAGGGCGAACCAGAACTGCTGGTCTTCCTTGGCGAAGCCGTAGTCGTGGGAGCTGATCATGCGCTCGAAGTAGGGCGCCAGCTCGATGCGCTCGAGCTTCAGTGACAGCGAGTCGCGGTGGGCGTTGGTGATCAGCACCACCCGCTTGCCGGCGGCGCGCACGGCCTGGAGGAAGGTGTCGGCGTCGGGGCGCAGGGCGATCAGGTGGGCGACCTCACGCTTGAGCTCGCGGATCGGAAGCACGAGCTCGCGGCTCCAGAAATCCGTGCAGTACCAGCTGAGCCGGCCGGCGTGCTCGCGGAACAGCGGCAGCAGCTCGGCCTCGGCCAGGGCCCGGCTGATGCCGTGGTGCTCGGCGTAGCGTTGCGGCAGGTGCTGCAGCCAGAAGTGATTGTCGAAATGCAGGTCGAGCAGGGTGCCGTCCATATCCAGCAGGACGGTATCGATCTCGCTCCAGGGCAATGGCGGCATGGTGGCTTCTTGTGCGCAGGTTGTGGCAGTTGTCGCGATTCGGTTAGCAACCGTCGTCATCGCACAATCTGCCGCAGGGATAATCGGGACAGGCAGGGTATGATAACTCGCCTCACTGCTGCCAGGAGCCGTCCCATGCGTCAGAAGCCCACCGTACTCGCTCGTGAGATAGTCGCCAGCAGTCGCCTGTTCCGTGTCGAGGAGCTGCAGCTGCGTTTCGCCAACGGCGTGGAGCGAACCTACGAGCGGCTGGTGGGCAAGGGCCGCGGCTACGGGGCGGTGATGATAGTGGCCCTGGCCGATGCCGAGCATGTGCTGCTGGTCGAGGAATACTGCGCCGGCACCGACGACTACCAGCTGTCGTTGCCCAAGGGGCTGATCGAGCCGGGTGAGGACGTGCTGGTAGCGGCCGAGCGCGAGCTCAAGGAGGAGGCCGGCTTCGGCGCCAGGCAGCTGGAGCTGCTGGCCGAGTTGAGTCTGTCGCCCGGCTATATGAGCCAGAAGATCCAGGTGGTGCTGGCTCGCGACCTCTATCCGGAAAGCCTGCCCGGCGACGAGCCGGAGCCGATGCGGGTGGACAGGGTCAACCTGCGCGAGCTGTCGAGCCTGGTCCAGCACCCGCAGTTCAGCGAGGGCCGCGCCCTGGCGGCGCTGTACCTGGCGCGCGACCTGCTGACCCAGCGCGGAGACCTGAGCCTGTGAGCCATCCGCTGATCCCCGCCGTGGTGCAACTGGTGCGCGAGGCCGGCGCGGCGATCCTGCCCTACTGGCGTGCCGGCGTGGCCGTCACCGAGAAGGCCGATGCCTCGCCGGTGACCGCCGCCGACATGGCCGCCCACCACATCCTCGCCGCCGGCCTGAGCGCCCTCGATCCGAGCATCGCAGTGCTGTCCGAGGAGGACGCCGACATCGCCCTGGGCGAGCGCGCGCAATGGCAGCGCTGGTGGCTGGTCGACCCGCTGGACGGCACCAAGGAATTCATCGCCGGCTCCGAGGAGTTCACCGTCAACGTCGCGTTGATCGAACGCGGCCGGGTGGTGTTCGGCGTGGTCGGCATCCCGGCCACGGGGCGCTGCTACCACGGCGGTGCTGGCCTTGGGGCCTGGCGCGCCGAGGCCGGCGGTGCCGATGAGGCCATCAGCGTGCGCCTGGCGCCGGAAGACGCCTTCACCGTGGTCGCCAGCCGGCGCCACTCCAGCCTGGCCCAGGAACGCCTGCTGGAGGGCTTGAGCGAACGCTTCGGCGACCTGCAGCTGGCCAGCGTCGGTAGTTCGCTGAAGTTCTGCCAGCTGGCCGAGGGCCTGGCCGATTGCTACCCGCGCCTGGCGCCGACCTCGCAGTGGGATACCGCCGCGGCCCAGGGCGTGCTCGAAGGCGCCGGGGGCGAAGTGCTGACCCTGGCGGGCGAGGTGCTGAGCTACGAGGCGCGCGAGTCGTTGCTCAACCCCTATTTCCTGGCCTTGCCGGCGGCAGCCGCCTGGCGCGCCGAGCTGATCCAGCTGGCACGCGCGCTGGACTGACGACAAGTCCGTAGGCTGGATCGCGCGTCATCGATCCGCCGTCTGACGGCGGATGTAAACGGCGCCATCCACCCTGGATGGCGAGGGTGGGCGCTTGGCTCAGTCGAGCATGTCGCTGTAGCGATCGTCTGCCTTGAAGCGCAGCGGTTGGTTGAAGCCCGGCACCTTGAGCCCCTCGCTGCCCAGTTCGATGGCGGCATCGTCGATCAGGTCATGACCGAAGTTGTAGATGATCTGCAGTTGCCCGAGCAGCGCCTGCTGGTCATAGTCCTGGGCGTTGGCGCGGGTCTGCTCGCGGCGCGCGCAGTAGTCGGCGAAGGCGGCCTCGCCGTGGCGTTTGCGCAGCATCCGCTCGACCACATGGGGTGCCAGCACCAGGGCGCTGGCGTTGTTGCCGCCGAAACCCTTGGAGTTGATGAAGCACACGTCCAGCGCCTGCGTGCCGACCTGGCGATCCGCAGTGGCGATGCTCAGACGCTGCTGGTGCACGTCCTCGGCCACCGTGTCGATGGTCTTGACCCCGGGAATCACTCCGTACTTGAAGCTGCCCAGCGCCGAGATCACCTGGTCGCCGCTGGCGGCGGCCAGGGAGTGGCCGACGAAGGCCTTGGCCGCGGTGACCGGCCACTGTTCGATGGCGAAGGTGGCGGCGATGCGGTCGAGCAATTCCGACTCGGTGACCCGGTTGGCCGGGGTACTGGAGCCGTGGGCGTGGACGAAGCTGCGCTGGCGCACCGCGTCGATGCCGAGCAGCTGCACGGCGCTGGCCACGGCCTTGGCCACGGTCAGGTAGTTGCCCGGGCCGGGAGCGGAGATGGATTTCTTGAAGCCGTCGGCATTGATGAACACGTCCGGTACTGCGCCGTGGATGTCGGCGCCCAGCTCCAGGGCCAGTTCGTCGTCCATCAGCACCACGAACTGGCAGGCCTCGGCCAGGGTGAAGCCGCAGTTATCACCGAACGGGCGGCTGGCGCGGCGGAAGTCGACCTCGTCCCGGCCCTCGATCTGGCGCAGGCCGTCCTCGGTGGCCAGGGCGCCCATGGCGCCATAGCCCTCGATGCATTCCTGATTGATCGGCGCCTCGCTGCTGCCGACGATGACCACCCGGGCCTTGCCGGTGGCGATCTGCTCGATGCCCTTCTGCAGGTTGTAGAGGAAGGTGGCGCAGGCGCCGGTGATGCTGCCGGTGGTGCCGACGCTGCCGAGCACGTAGGCGTTGATGAAGTCCGCCGACATGCTGTTCAGGCCCAGGGCCAGCTGCTTGGCGGTGACTCGCCCGCCCTTGAGGCGCGACTGCATCAGGCCGCCGAAACCGTTCTCGTCGAGCTGGCTCATGATGCAGCTGGAAAACACCGCGATCTCGTCCGGCGCGACCCGGTCGACGATCGACTGCCAGGGCAGGCCGATCGAGCGCAAGGCGTCGGTCACCCCGACGATGGCCATGCTTAGGCCGCGCGGGTGGAAGCGCGAGTTGTAGTGTTCGCTCGGCTCGAAGCCGGTGGGCAACTGGCCGGCGGATTTCACCGGCAGGGCGCGGTAGCTGTCGACCTTGAATTCGCAGCTGTCGTGCAGGGTGACGCGCACCTCGGTGGCGTTCAGCGGCTCCACCGACCAGTTCGCCGGCAGCGGCTCGGGCAGTTGCTTGCGGTTGCTGACGAAGCTCAGCGGGCTGCCAGCGACGGCGCTGACACTGATGCTCTTCTGCCAGTGGGCGGCTTCGACATCCAGGTGCTGCAGTTCGATGCGGCGCACCAGGGTGGAGGCGAGGATCTGTTCGGCGAAGCGCTTGTCGATCTCGGCCAGGCTGAGGGCGCTGCCGTCGGCGGCCTGGTAGGCACCGTCGACCACCCGCACCAGTTTCATCATCACCGCCAGGCCGGCGAGGGTTTCCTGGCGCGCGTGGCTGTCCATCGACTCGATCACGGTGCGGCGGAAGCCATGGTGAAAGGAGCTGCGGCCGGCTGCGTTGTAGCCACCAAAACCAACAATCACGGGTAAACGAGACTTCACGCGGGAACTCCTTCAAATAAGTACGCCAGGACAAGCCGGGGTGACGCTGGCAGGGGCTTGTCACGTGGGCCGTGCGCCCTCTAGCGTGGGGAAGACCCACGGAGTGAGCGTCGGCTCGACTGTTCGGATGCCTATGCTGACGCGAATTATGACCTACGAGTCACTGCTTCGACCAAGGTAGCGCTTACCCAAGACCATACTCCTGCTAGGGTTTCTCCAGCGCAATCGTGACCTGGAGAACAACAATGCACAGCGTCAACCCCTACGAATACGGCATGCCGCGCGATGCGGCCAACTTCCAGGCACTCAGCCCCTTGAGCTTTATCGAGCGGGCGGCGAGTGTCTACCCGCGCCGCCTCGCCCTGATCAACGGTGCCGCGCGGCAGACCTGGAGCGAGACCTACAGCCGCTGCATCCGCCTGGCCTCGGCGCTGGCTCGGCGCGGCATCGGCCTGGGCGATACGGTGGCGGTGGTCGCGCCCAATGGCCCGGCGATGTTCGAGGCGCACTTCGGCGTGCCCATGTGCGGCGCGGTGCTCAACGCGATCAATACCCGCCTGGATGCCGAGGCCATCGCCTTCATCCTGCAGCATGGCGAGGCCAAGGTGCTGCTGGTCGACAAGGAGTTCGGCGAACTGGTCCAGCGCGCCACCAGCCACCTGCCCAAGCGGCCGCTGATCATCGGCATCGACGATCCCGAGTACGCCGGTGGCCAGCTGATCGGCGAGTTCCACTACGAGGCGCTACTCGCCGAAGGCGACCCGGACTACGCCTGGCAGCTGCCGGCCGACGAGTGGCAGGCCATCGCCCTCAACTACACCAGCGGCACCACCGGCAATCCCAAGGGGGTGGTCTATCACCACCGCGGCGCCCACCTCAATGCGCTGTCCAACGCCATGTGCTGGGACATGAGTCGCTTCCCGGTGTACCTGTGGACCCTGCCGATGTTCCACTGCAACGGCTGGTGCTTCCCCTGGGCCCTGGCCGCCTATGTCGGCACCAGCGTGTGCCTGCGCCAGGTGCGCGCCGAGGCCATCTACCCGCTGATCGCCGAGCACGGCGTCGACCACTTCTGCGGCGCGCCCATCGTGCTGAACATGCTGGCCAATGCCAGCGACGAGCTCAAGGCGCTGAAGACCCAGCCGGTCAAGGTGCTGACCGCCGGCGCCGCGCCACCGGCCGCGGTGATCGAAGCCATGGAGGCCCTGGCGTTTCGCGTCACCCACGTCTACGGCCTGACCGAGACCTACGGGCCCAGCGTGGCCTGCGAGTGGAAGGCCGAGTGGGACGCCGAGAGCCCCGAGCAGCGCGCACGCCTCAAGTCCCGTCAGGGCGTACGCGCGCCATTGCTCGATGGCCTGATGGTGGCCGACCCGGAAACCCTGCAGCCGGTGCCCAAGGACGGCGAGACCATCGGCGAGATCATGATGCGTGGCAACGTGGTGATGAAGGGCTACCTGAAGAACCCCAGCGCCACCGCCGAGTGCTTCGCCGGTGGCTGGTTCCACTCCGGCGACCTGGCGGTGTGGCACGAGGACGGCTACGTCGAGATCAAGGACCGCTCCAAGGACATCATCATCTCCGGCGGCGAGAACATCTCCTCGATCGAGGTGGAGGACGTGCTCTATCGGCACCCGCAGATCCTCGAGGCGGCGGTGGTGGCCATGCCCAGCGACAAGTGGGGCGAGACGCCCTGCGCCTTCGTCACGCCCAAGCCGGGGTGCGAGCTGAGCGCGCAGGAGGTGATCGCCTTCTGCCAGCAGCGCATGGCGCGCTTCAAGGTGCCCGGCTGCGTGGTCTTCACCGCCCTGCCCAAGACCAGTACCGGCAAGGTGCAGAAGTTCGTCCTGCGCGAACAGGCCAGGGCCCTGGCCCAGGAGGGGCAGAGCGCGGCCTGAGGCCCGCAGGAGCCGCCAGAGGCGCCGCATGCGGCGTCTCTGGCGTTTCGCCAGGCAGAAAAAAGCCCGGCACTCCGGCCGGGCTGAAAGGTACAAAGGTACCGAAGTAGCAGTCTTTAGTTCATGCCCAGCCAGTTCGGCAGGGCCATGGACACGGCCGGGATGTAGGTGATCACCATCAGGAAACCGAGCAGCAGCATCAGCCACGGCCAGGCCGCGCGAATCACCTGGGTCAGCGGCATGCCGGTCACCGCCGAGGTGACGAACAGGTTGAGGCCCACCGGCGGGGTGATCAGGCCGATCTCCATGTTCACCACCATGATGATGCCCAGGTGGATCGGGTCGATACCCAGTTGCACGGCGATCGGGAACAGGATCGGGGCGAGGATCAGGATGATCGCCGAAGGCTCCATGAAGGCGCCGGCGATCAGCAGCACGATGTTCACCACCAGCAGGAACTGCCAGGGTTGCAGGCCCATCTCGATCACCCAGGCGGTGATGGTCTGGGGGATCTGCTCGGTGGTCAGCACATGGGCGAAGAGCATGGCGTTGGCGATGATGAACATCAGCATGATCGACAGCTTGCCGGACTCCAGCAGCACCTTGGGGCACTCGCGGATGGGCATGTCCTTGTACACGAACAGCGCCACGAAGCCGGCATAGACCGCCGCCACCGCCGCGGCCTCGGTCGGGGTGAACATGCCCGAGTAGATGCCGCCGAGGATGATCACCATCAGTAGCAGGCCCCAGATCGCCTCGCGGGCGGTGGCGAGGAACTGGCGCAGGCTGGCGCGCGGCATGGCCGGCAGGTTCATCTTGCGCGCGACTATGTAGATCGCGGTCATCAGCGCCACGCCGAGCAGCACGCCGGGCATCACCCCGGCCATGAACAGCTTGCCCACCGATTGCTCGGTGGCGGCGGCGTAGACCACCATGACGATCGAGGGCGGAATCAGGATGCCCAGGGTGCCGGCGTTGCAGACGATGCCGGCGCCGAACGCCTGCGGGTAGCCGGAGCGGACCATGCCGGCGATGGCGATCGAGCCCACGGCCGCCACGGTCGCTGGCGAGGAGCCGGACAGCGCGGCGAACAGCATGCAGGCCAGTACCGCGGAGATCGCCAGGCCGCCGCGGATATGGCCGACGCAGGCATTGGCGAAGTCGATCAGGCGCTTGGCCACGCCGCCAGTGGTCATGAAGGCGCCGGACAGCAGGAAGAACGGGATCGCCAGCAAGGTGTAGTGCTCGGAGGTCTCGAACAGCTTGATCGCCAGCGAGCGCACCGAGTCGGGGCTGAACAGCATGATGGTGACCGAGCCGGCCAGGCCGAGGGACACGGCGATGGGCACGCCGATGAACATCAGCAGGAACAGCAGGATAAAGAGGAACAGGATGGTCATTGCTTGGGCTCCTCGTGCTCGGTCAGTTTCATCGCTTCGGCGGCCTCGTCGGCCAGGCCGAGGCCGGTCTGCTGGTGGCGCAGGATGCGCACGAAGATTTCCAGGAAACGGATGAACACCATGGCGTAGCCGAAGGGCACGATCAGGGTGATATGCCACAGCTGGATGCCGTAGTGGCCGAGGTCCTCGGCGCCGATGTCGGCGACCAGCAGGGTGCGCACCCAGTCGAAGCTGGCCACGCTGATCAGGCCGGCGTAGCCGAGGCAGCACAGGCAGGCGATCAGGCCGATGATGCGTTGCACCGGACGGCTGCACAGCTTGACCAGGGCGTCCACGCCGATATGCCCGGCGGTGCGCACGCCGTAGGCCAGGCCGAAGAAGATCAGCCAGGCGAACAGCGCCTTGGTCAGGGCGATACTCCAGGTCATGGCCTGGGCCATCTCGATCACGCTGTCGCCGATGGCGAGCAGCGTTTCGTTGCCACCAAAGTAGTCACCCAGGGTGTAGAACAGGGTGTAGAGGTTGTTGAGGATCACGTAGACGAAGGTCACTAGCGTCATGATTCCCAGAAGGAAGGCGATGAAGCCTTCCTCGAAGTGGTCCCAGACGCGCCGCAAGGCGTTCATCGATAACATCTCCAGGGGGGGAGGCAATGGGGCAGACCCGGCAGGCATGCCCTGCCGCAAGGGTTCGGCAGCGGGGCTGGGCGCCGCCGCTGCCGCTGGGTCAGGCCGCAACGCGGCTGGCCCGTCCTACTGGTTGGCGGCGTCGGCGGCCTTGATCAGGTCGGCACCGATCTCGCCTTCGAACTTGCTCCACACCGGTTTCATGGCGTCGCGCCACTGGCCGCGCTGCTCGGGGGTCAGCTGGATGATCTCGGTGGTGCCGGCGGCGAGGATGGCCTGCTTGGCTTCCTGGTTCAGCGCGTCGGCCTGCTTGTTCACCTCGGCGGTCACCTCGACGTTGATCTTCTCCAGTTCACTGCGTACGTCTGCCGGCAGACCGTCCCAGAACTTGGTGTTGGTGATCAGCATGTAGTCCAGCACGCCATGGTCGGACTCGGTGATGAACTTCTGCACCTCGTGCATCTTCTGGCTGTAGATGTTCGAGTAGGGGTTCTCGGCACCGTTGACCACGCCGGTCTGCAGGCCCTGGTAGACCTCGGCGAAGCTCATCTTGCGCGGGTTGGCGCGCACGGCCTTGAACTGCTCTTCCAGCACGGCGGACGCCTGTACGCGGAACTTCAGGCCGCGGGCGTCTTTCGGCTCGCGCAGCGGCTTGTTGGCCGACAGCTGCTTCATGCCGTTGTGCCAGTAGGCCAGGCCGGTGATGTTCTTGCCTTCCATGGAGGTCAGCAGGCCCTGGCCTGCGGGGCTCTGCTGAAAGCGGTCGACCGCGGCGATGTCATTGAACAGGAACGGCAGGTCGAACACCTGCAGCTGCTTGGTGTACTGCTCGAACTTGGCCAGGGACGGGGCGATCAACTGCACGTCGCCGAGCAGCAGGGCCTCCATTTCCTTGCCGTCGCCGAACAGCGAGGAGTTCGGGTAGACCTCGACCCGTACCTTGTCACCCAGGCGCTCTTCGGCCAGACGTTTGAACAGCAGCGCACCTTGGCCCTTGGGGGTGTTCTCGGCCACCACGTGGGAGAACTTGATGACGATAGGATCGGCCGCCTGAGCCAGGCCGGCGATGGTCAGGGACAGGGCGCACGCCAGCGCCTTGGCAGTGAACTTGAACATACGAGTGCTTCCTCTTGTTGTGTTTATCGCAGTGAGCGCCGCGGCGCCGGGTACGGGCGAACAAGAGCAAGTCTAGGCGGCCTGCCGGAAAACGACGGGCGCTGGGCAGCGAAGGCCTGGACTTGTACTTGTAGGATCGCCTGCAGGTAGCTAGAGCAACCGCCATGCCAGGCCGGGGCAAGGATCCCGACGCAAAGTTGGCAAAGCGTACCCAGGCCTTGCCGGCACGGCCTTTCGGGTGGCGCCGGGGATGCGGCGCGGTGGCCACGAGCGGGCCTGGGGCGGGTGGAGTGCGGCGGGCTTGGCGGAAATCCGCCAGCTACTCGAGGTCCTCTGGCGAGCCTCCGCCAGCATCGGCGAAGCTCAGTCCGTGCTTGCGCAGCTTGTCGTGCAGGGTCTTGCGTGGGATGCCCAGGGCCTCGGCCACGCTGCGCAGCGAGTTGTGCGCCTGCGTCAGTTCGGCGGCGATCAGCGCGCGCTCGAAGGCTTCCACCTGCTCGCTGAGGTTGCCGGCGAGCGGCGTCGCCTGCGTGGGGGCGGCGCTGGACGCCTCCTGGCCGAGGTCCAGGTCGAGGCCGAGGGCGAAGCGCTCGCCGGCGTTCTGCAGTTCGCGCACGTTGCCCGGCCAGGGGTGACGCAGCAACTGGGCGCGCTGGGCCGGCTGCAGTTCGCGGCCAGGCAGGCCGTGGCGGGCGCTGGCGCTGTCGGCGAAGTGCTGGAACAGCAGCAGGATGTCGTCGCCGCGCTCGCGCAGCGGCGGGATGCGCAGTGGCGCGACGTTCAGCCGGTAGTAGAGGTCGGCGCGGAAGCGGCCCTGATCGGCGGCCTGGCGCAGGTCTTCCTTGGTCGCGGCGATCACCCGGATGTCCAGGGGGATCAGCTGGTTGCCGCCGAGGCGCTCGACCACCCGTTCCTGCAGCAGGCGCAACAGCTTGACCTGCACCTCCAGGCTCATGCTCTCGATCTCGTCGAGGAACAGGGTGCCGCCGTTGGCGAACTCGAATTTGCCGATGCGGCGCTTCTGCGCGCCGGTGAAGGCGCCGGGCTCATGACCGAACAGCTCGCTCTCGACCACCGACTCGGCCAGGGCGCCGGCGTTGATGGCGACGAAGGGGCCGCCGCGGCGGCTGGACAGGTCGTGCAGGGCACGCGCCACCACCTCCTTGCCGGCGCCGGTTTCGCCGAGGATCAGCACATCGGTGCCGATATTGGCCAGGGCGCCGATCTGCTCGCGCAGCCGCTGGATGGCCGGCGACTGGCCGATCAGGCGCGCCGACAGCTGCTGGCGATCGGCCAGGGCCAGGCGCAGGCTGCGGTTTTCCAGCACCAGCTGACGCAGGGCCAGGGCACGGCGCACGCTGTCGAGCAGGTCCTCGCTGGCGAAGGGCTTCTCGAGGAAGTCGTAGGCGCCGGCGCGCATCGCCTGGACCGCCAGGGGCACGTCGCCATGGCCGGTGATCAGCAGCACCGGTAGCTCAGGGTCCTGCGCGTGCAGCTGTTCGAGCAGCTGCAGGCCGTCGATGCCGGGCATGCGGATGTCGCTGACCACCACCCCCGGCCAGTCACGGCCGATGCGTTCGGCCACGCCGCGGGCATCGGCCAGGCTGGCCACCTTCAGCCCGGCCAGGTCGAGGGTCTGGCTGAGGGCCTGGCGCAGGTGCGGATCGTCGTCGATCAGCAGGACCTGGGTGCGGGCATCGGCGGTGGTCATGGGGTCAAGTCCTCTGCAGGCGGGTATGAGTCGGTGCGTACTGCACATCTCATGCCTGGCTAGCTCTCGCTGGCGACATCTTTGCGTGCGTGATGCAGGCCATGTTCGGCGGCGCGCAGGCGCAAGGTCAACTGGGCGCCGCCGTCGGGGTGGTTGGCAAACAGCAGCTCACCGCCGAGGGCGCGCATCAGGCTGTCGCAGATCGCCAGACCTAGGCCCAGGCCCTGGGCGCTGGTCTTGGTGGTGAAGAAGGGTTCGCGGGCGCGCTGCAGGGCGGCCTCGGAGAAGCCCGGGCCGTTGTCACGCAGGTGCAGGTCGACGCCCTCGGCGCTGGTTTCTGCGCTGATCCAGATGCGCCGCGGCGGGGCGATCTCGCTCAGGGCATCGAGGGCGTTGGCCAGCAGGTTGCCGAGCACCTGGCGCAACCGGGTTTCGCCGGCCTGAACCCACAGCGTCGCCTCCGGCAGGTCGCGAATCAGCTCGACCTGCATGGCCCGCCGGCGCTTGGCCAGCAGCGCCAGGGCGTCGTCGATCGCCGGTTGCAGGGCCACGCTTTCGGGCGCGTGACGGTCGCGGCGGGCGAAGGCGCGCAGGTGGGCGATGATCGAGGCCATGCGTTCGGTCAGTTCGCTGATCAGCCTGAGGTTGCCGCGGGCGTCCTCGCTGCGCTGGTGGTCGAGCAGCACGCCGGCGTTGTCGGCATAGCTGCGGATCGCCGCCAGCGGCTGGTTGAGCTCATGGCTGATGCTCGCACTCATGGTGCCCAGTGCCGACAGCTTGCTGGCCTGGACCAGCTCGTCCTGGGCGCGCACCAGTTCCTGCTGGGCCTGCTCGCGCTCCAGCACCTCCTGGCGCAGCCGGCTGTTGAGCAGTTCGAGGTCGTGGGTGCGCTCCAGTACCCGCTGCTCCAGCTGCTGGCGGGCACGGGCATCCAGGGCGATGCGTTCGAGGTAATGGCGCCGGCGTTGCATCAGCAGGCCGAGCAGCAGCAGGAACATCAGCAGCGCGGCGCCGCCGGAGGCCACGGCGGTGCGCACCGAGCGGTCGAGCAGGGCCTGGGGGGTGAGGGTGCTGACGGTCCAGCCGATATCCTCGAGGTTGCGACTCTGCCGCAGCCAGGCCCCGGGTTCGAGTTGCAGCGGCGGAGGCGACTGGATGCGATAGGGCTGGGTATCGGCGATCGCCGCGCGCTCGGCGATGTCCAGCTCGCGGGTGGCATGGAAGCGCCACTCCGGCTGCGAGGTGAGGATCACCACGCCGTAGTTGTCGGTGACCAGCAGCTGGGCCGGGCGATTGCCCCAGAGGGTCTCGGTATGGTCGAGATCGACCTTGACCACCATCACCCCGAGGATCTGCTCGCCTTCGCGCACCGCGGCGGCGAAGAAGTAGCCACGCTTGCCGGAGGTGGTGCCGAGGCCGAAAAAGCGCCCGGGACGGCCTTGCATGGCCTCGCGGAAATAGGGCCGATAGGAGAAGTTGCGTTCGACGAAGCTGTCGGGCTGGTTCCAGTTGGAGGCGGCCAGGGTCTGGCCATCGGGGGCCATCAGGTAGATCACGTCGGCCCCGGTCTGCTGCTGCAGGCCGGCCAGCAGGCGATTGGCCCGGTCGCGGCGCTGGTCGTCGTCGCGGTGCTGGAGCAGCTGGCGCAGGCTCGGCAACTGGCTGAGGATCGGCGGCAGCACCTCGTAGCGGTTGAGGGTGCCGAGCAGGTTGGCCACATAGAGGTCCAGGGTCTGGCCGTTCTGCTCGGTCAGAGCGTCCCGGTAGTAGCGCTCGGCCATGTGCTGCAAGGGCAGGAGCAGAGGCATCAGCAGCAGGGCGAGCAGGGCCAGGTTGCGCCAGCGAGGGCGGCGTGGGACGGGTGGCAATGAGGGCATGGCGGCGATGGCTCTATCGGGATGGCGCTGTTGAGCCTAGGTTGGCCGGATTGCGGGCGCCGGGCAAGCCGCAATATATACGCCATACTGCAAGCGGACTCAGGCAGTGACGCCGCGTGCGTACGTGAGTCTGCCCGCGCAGCACAGGGATCGACCGGCGCAGTCCTGACCCTGTGGAGGTCCCGCGATGCTCAATCGACTCAGCGTTCGCGTCCGCCTGTTGATCCTGGCGTTGATACCGCTGCTGATGTTGCTGCTGGCCCTGACCAATGCCGGCCAGCTCAATCAGCGCTTCCAGGAGCTGTTCACCGACCGGATGCAGCCAATCAGCCAGATCAAGACCATTGCCGATGCCTATGCGGTGAGCATCGTCGATGCCTCGCACAAGTACCGGGCGGGGGCTTTCGATGCGACTACCCTGCGGCAGAACTTCAAGGATGCGCGCCAGCGCACCGATCAGGCCTGGGCCGCCTACACCGCGACCCACCTGACCGAAGACGAGCGCGCGCGGGTCCGGCGCATCGAGCCGATGTTCGCCCAGGCCAACCGGCTGACCGACCAGCTGCTCGGCGAAGTCGACAATGGCCAGCTGCGCGCCCAGGAGCCCAAGGCGTTCAGCGAGCGCCTGTATGGCGTGATCGATCCCTTGAGCGGTGAGCTGGAGGCGCTGATCAAGCTGCAGCTGGATGAGGGGGCGCAGCTCAATGAACGGGTAGTGCAGCAGTACGCCGGCATGCGCAGCAGCTTTCTGATGCTGGCCGGGGTGGCACTGCTGCTGGTGCTGGGCGCGGCGCTGGCGATCGGTCTGTCGATCATCCGCCCGCTGCGCGGCTTGAGCGCGCTGATCGGCGAGGTGCAGCGTTCCTCCGATCTGACCCTGCGGGCCCGGGTCGAGGGGCACGATGAGCTGGCCGTCACGGCGCAGGCCTTCAACACTTTGCTCGAGCATCTGCAGGGGCTGATCCGTCACCTCGGCGATGCCGCGACCCAGCTCGCGGCGTCCTCCGAGGAGATGAATGCGATCAGTGCCCAGGTCACTGGTACCGCAGCCGAGCAGGGCCAGCAGACCGGCATGGTCGCCACCGCCGTGCACGAGATGAGCGTGGCGGTGCAGGAGGTGGCGCGCACGGCACTGAACACCGCGCGCACGGCTACCGACGCGAGCCAGGACGCGCGCCAGGGCAGCACCCTGGTACAGGCCAACCTGCAGGGCATCGAGCAGTTGTCACGGTCGGTGCAGCAGGCGGCCGAGGTGATCGATCGCCTGCACAACCAGAGCGATGAAATCGGCAAGGTGCTTGGGGTCATCCAGAGCATTGCCGAGCAAACCAACCTGCTGGCGCTGAACGCGGCCATCGAGGCGGCGCGCGCCGGCGAGGCCGGGCGCGGTTTCGCCGTGGTGGCCGATGAGGTACGCAGCCTGGCGAGCAACACCCAGCAGGCGACCGAGTCGATCCGCGGCATGATCGATGCGCTGCAGAACGGCGCGCGCCAGGCGGTCGGCGCCATGCATCAGGCGCGCGAGCAGGCCCAGCAAAGCGTCGAGCACGCGCGCCAGTCCGGT
Source organism: Pseudomonas zhanjiangensis (assembly GCF_041027545.1). Taxonomy (NCBI): domain Bacteria; kingdom Pseudomonadati; phylum Pseudomonadota; class Gammaproteobacteria; order Pseudomonadales; family Pseudomonadaceae; genus Pseudomonas; species Pseudomonas zhanjiangensis. Next base: position 152,877 of record NZ_JBFTEG010000009.1, read on the forward strand.
GAGGTGCTGGCGCATATCGCCGGAGCCATCGAGGGTATCGCCGATGGCACGCGCAGATTTCCAGCGCCACCGAGGAGCAGACGGCAGTGGCCAGCGAGATCAGCGAGAACATCAGCAGCCTCAACGACAGCATTCAGGGCGTGGTCAGTGGCGCCGAGCAGAGCGAGCTCGCCAGTCGCGATCTGGCGCAGTTGGCCAGCAGCCTGCAGCAGCAGGTGCAGCGCTTCAAGGCTTAGCTGGGGCGGCCCGTCGCGGGCTCGCCAGGCACTCCAGCAGGGCGTCGTGCCAGTCCGGCAACTGAATCTGCCAGTCGCGCCGCAGGCGGCTGCAATCGAGGCGCGAGTTGAGCGGGCGCCGGGCCGGCGTCGGGTAGGCGCTGCTGGGGATCGGCAGCAGGCGGGCGACCGTCTGGCCCTTGCCGCGCAGCTGTTCGGCGATGGCACTGGCGAAGCCGAACCAGGAGGTTTCGCCCTGGCAACAGAGGTGATACAGGCCCCAGGGGCCGGCCCGACCGCGACGCCACTGATCGATCAGCTGGCCGGTGGCAGTGGCGATGCTGCCGGCCCAGGTCGGCGCGCCCAGCTGATCGTCGACTACTTGCAGTTCGTCGCGCTCGCGCAGCAGGCGCTGCAGGGTCAGCAGGAAATTATGCCCGTGGCTGGCATACACCCAACTGGTGCGCAGGATCAGGTGGGCGGCGCCGACCGCCTGGATCGCCTGCTCGCCGGCCAGCTTGCTCCGGCCGTAGACGTTGAGCGGGTTGGGCGCATCGGTCTCGACATAGGGCGCCGGCTTGCAGCCGTCGAACACGTAGTCGCTGGAGTAGTGGATCAGCGGCGCGCCCAGCCTGGCCGCCTCCTCGGCGAGCACCCCTGGCGCCGTGGCATTGAGCGCGAAGGCCGGTTGCGGTTCGCCTTCGGCCCGGTCGACGGCCGTGTAGGCGGCGGCGTTGATGATCAGCTGCGGGCACAGCGCGCGCACGTACCGGCGGATCCTTGCAGTATCGGCCAGGTCGAGGCGCTGGCGTCCGGCGATCAGCAGTTCGCTGGCCCCGCTCAGGCGCAGTTGCAGCTCACGGCTGAGCTGTCCCCGCTCTCCGAGCAGGAGGATCCTCACGGCAGCAACTCGGCGTCGGCCAGGCTGACGCCGGCCTGGTCCTTGGCCGATAACAGCGGGGTCCCGGCCAGCGGCCAGCCGATGGCCAGGTTCGGGTCGTCCCAGCGAATGCAGCGCTCGTGGGCCGGCGCGTAATAGTTGGTGGTCTTGTACAGCACGTCGGCGAACTCGCTGAGCACCAGAAAACCGTGGGCGAAGCCTTCGGGCAGCCAGAGCTGGCGCCGGTTCTCGGCGGACAGGTGCACGCCGACCCAGCGGCCGAAGCTCGGCGAGTGGCGGCGGATGTCCACCGCGACGTCGTAGACCTCGCCGGCGACGACCCGGATCAACTTGCCCTGGGGCTGCTGCAGCTGGTAGTGCAGGCCGCGCAAGACGCCGTGGCGCGAACGCGAGTGGTTGTCCTGGACGAAGTCGCGGCTGAGACCGGTCGCCTCTTCGAAGCGACGCGCGTTGAAGCTCTCGAAGAAGAAACCGCGTTCATCGCTGAATACCCTGGGCTCGATTAGCAGCACCTCGGGCAGTTCGGTCTGGATGACGTTCACCTCGGCTCCTCGGCCAGATCGAGCAGATACCGGCCATACTCGGTCGAGCCATGGGCGCGGGCCTGCGCGAGCAGGTGCTGGCGGTCGAGCCAGCCCTGCTGGTAGGCGATTTCTTCGGGGCAGGCCACCTTCAGGCCCTGGCGATGCTCGATGGTCTGCACGTACTGCGAAGCCTCCAGCAGGCTGTCCGGGGTGCCGGTATCGAGCCAGGCGAAGCCGCGGCCGAAGCGCTCGACGCGCAGTGCTCCGCGCGCCAGATAGGCATTGTTGAGGTCGGTGATTTCCAGTTCGCCGCGGGCCGAGGGGCGCAACGTCTTGGCCAGCGCCACCGCCTGGTTGTCGTAGAAGTACAGGCCGGTGACGGCGTAGCCGGACTTCGGCTGCAGGGGCTTTTCCTCGATCGACAGGGCCTGGCCGCGGGCGTCGAACTCGACCACGCCGAAGCGTTGCGGATCCTTGACCCGGTAGGCGAACACCGTGGCGCCGCTGGGCTGAGCGGCCGCACGCCGGAGCATTTCGCTGAAGTGCTGGCCGTGGAACAGGTTGTCGCCGAGGATCAGGCACACCGGGTCGGCGCCGATGAACGACTCGCCGATCAGCAGGGCCTGGGCCAGGCCCTGGGGCGCGGGCTGTTCGGCATAGCTGAAGCGCACACCGAACTGGCTGCCGGCGCCGAGCATGCGCTCGAACTGCGGCAGGTCGTGCGGCGTGGAGATGATCAGGATGTCGCGGATGCCGGCGAGCATCAGCACCGACAGGGGGTAGTAGATCATCGGCTTGTCGTAGACCGGCAGCAGCTGCTTGGACACCCCCAGGGTGATCGGCCACAGGCGGGTGCCGGAGCCGCCGGCGAGGATGATGCCCTTCATCGCGGCGCCCCCGGGCATTCGCCGCGATAGCTGCCGTCCTGCACGTGGCGACACCATTCTTGGTTTTTCAGATACCACTGCACGGTCTTGCGCAGGCCGCTGGCGAAGCTCTCCTGCGGCGCCCAGCCCAGCTCGCGGTGGATCTTGCCTGCATCGATGGCATAGCGCCGGTCGTGACCGGGGCGGTCCTCGACGAAACCGATCAGCTCATGGTAGGGGCGGCCTTGGGGGCGGGGCGCCAGCTCGTCGAGCAGGGCGCAGAGGCTGTGCACCACCGTCAGGTTCCTCTGCGGGTTGTCTCCGCCAATATTGTAGGTTTCACCGACCTTGCCTGCGCTTACCACCCTGAGTAGCGCCCGTGCGTGATCCTCGACGTACAGCCAGTCGCGCTCCTGCTGGCCGTCGCCATACACCGGCAATGGCTCGCCGGCCAGGGCGCAGAGGATCATCCGCGGAATCAGCTTTTCCGGAAACTGGCGGGGGCCGTAGTTGTTCGAGCAGTTGCTGAGCAGCACCGGCACGCCATAGGTGCGTTGCCAGGCGCGCACCAGGTGATCGGCCGCCGCCTTGCTCGCCGAGTAGGGCGAGCTGGGGGCATAGGCGGTGTCTTCAGCGCAGGGCGGCGCGTCGCTGGCGAGGTCGCCGTACACCTCGTCGGTGGACACCTGCAGGAAGCGAAACGCCTGCCGGCGCCCTTGAGGCAAGCCCTGCCAGTAAGCGCGAACGGCCTCCAGCAGCTGGTAGGTGCCGGCGATATTGGTCTGGATGAAATCCGCCGGGGCGTCGATCGAGCGGTCGACATGGGACTCGGCGGCCAGGTGCATGATGGCGTCGGGTTGAAAGCGCGCCAGGGCGGCGGCGACGCTGGTCCGGTCGCCGATATCGGCCCGCAGGAACTGGTAGCGCGGATGGTCCGCCACCTCGGCCAGCGACTCGAGATTGCCGGCATAGGTCAGCCTGTCGAGGTTGAGCACCTGGTGCTCACTGCCGTCGAGCAGATGGCGAATCAGCGCCGAGCCGATAAAGCCGGCGCCGCCGGTGACCAGTATGCGCATGGAGAAGTTGTCCTCTTGGTCGATGCCCGCTGGCGGGGGAGTCTGGCTCGATCAGTCCATTGCGCTGGCCGAGCCGTGCTGATTCGCCCGCCATGCCGGCTACTGGACGCATGACGCTAGCTTGTTACGCGCGCGCCGCGGCTGCAAGCGGCAGTGCTTCGCCACGGCAGACCACGATCGCGCGGGCTTGCGCCAGTCGCACGCGCCGGCCGCTGTCCGCGTAGGGCGTCAGGTCAGGCGCCTGGCCGCCCTCGCCGCGGCCCAGCGGGATGGTTTGGGGCCCGCGCATGGTGACGGAGAGGGTGGCGAACAGCCAGCCCAGCAGCGACAGGTTGCTGCCGAAGTTCCTGTACAACTGCCTTGGGTCGTCGCCGTGATGGACCGGCCGCCATCAAGGGGCCGGCAGTGCAGATGAAGACTAATAGCTTAGCTGGCCGCCTCGGCGAGCCTGTCCGGTTCGCCGAGCAGGAAGTTGCGGCCGATGGCGGCCGCGGCGCCTGGCTCGAGGGTCGCCACCTCGGCCTCGTCCTTCAGGTTGACCCCGGACAGCTGCCGCCGGCAGGCCTCGCGCATCAGGTACAGCAGGCGGTGGGCGGCCATGCCGTAGCTCTGGCCTTCCAGGCGAATGTTGGAGATGCAGTTGCGGTAGGCATCGGTCAGGCCGACCCTGGGTGCATAGGTGAAGTACAGGCCGAGGCTGTCCGGCGAGCTGAGCCCGGGGCGCTCGCCGATCAGGATCACCACCATGCGCGCGCCGAGCAGCTCGGCCACCTCGTCGGCCACCGCTACCCGGCCCTGGCTGACCAGGGCCACCGGCGACAGCGACCAGCCCTCGGCCCGCGCCAGTTCGTCGATGCGCGCGAGCAGGGGCAGGGCGTGACGATGCACGGCCAGGGCCGAGAGGCCATCGGCGACCACCACGGCCAGGTCATAGCCGCCCGGGTGCTCGTCGCGCTGGCGGCGCAGCCGCTCGACCGAGGCCTGGCTGAGCCGGCGGCCCAGGTCCGGGCGTTGCAGGTAGGTGTCGCGATCGGCGGCGGCGCTGTGCAGGGTCAGGCTGCTGTGTCCCTGGTCGCTCAGGCCAGTACTCAGGCCCGCGTGGTCGAACGCCAGGTGCACGGCGTCGCGGGCCTGGGCATGGGCATACTGGAAATCCAGCTGGGCGCGGGTCGGCAGGCTGGTGCCGGCGCGGCCCAGGGCGATGCGCGCCGGGGTCAGGCGGCGCAGTTCCTGCCAGGGGTTGTCGATGTTCGGGGCGTCGTCGTTCATGGGCAATATCCTCCGGGCGCGCTCAGCGCAGCTGGGCCAGCGCCTGGCGGAAGGCCGGCGGCAACTGGCTGCCCATGCGCAGGCGGCCATCAAGCTGGGTGAAGATGCCCATGCGCGCGAGCCAGTCCTCGAACTCCGGTGCCGGCTTCAGGCCCAGGCTCTGGCGGACGTAGAGCGCGTCGTGGAACGAGGTGGTCTGGTAGTTGAGCATCACGTCGTCGGAGCCGGGGATGCCCATGATGAAGTTGATCCCGGCCACGCCGAACAGGGTCAGCAGGGTGTCCATGTCGTCCTGGTCGGCCTCGGCGTGGTTGGTGTAGCAGACGTCGCAGCCCATCGGCAGGCCCAGCAGCTTGCCGCAGAAGTGATCCTCCAGGCCGGCGCGGATGATCTGCTTGCCGTTGTACAGGTATTCCGGGCCGATGAAGCCGACCACGGTGTTGACCAGGAATGGCTTGAAGTGGCGCGCCACCGCATAGGCGCGGGTCTCGCAGGTCTGCTGGTCGACGCCGTGGTGGGCGCCGGCCGAGAGGGCGCTGCCCTGGCCGGTCTCGAAGTACATCAGGTTGTTGCCCAGGCTGCCGCGACCCTGCGACAGGCCGGCCTCGTAGCCCTCCTGGAGGATCTTCAGGCTGATGCCGAAGCTGGCGTTGGCCGCCTCGGTGCCGGCGATCGACTGGAACACCAGGTCCAGCGGCACGCCGCGGTTGATCGCCTCGATCGAGGTGGTGACATGGGTCAGCACGCAGGCCTGGGTGGGAATCTCGTAGCGCTGGATGATGCCGTCGAGCATGCGCAGCATCTCGCAGATGGCGGCGATGCTGTCGCTGGCCGGGTTGATGCCGAGCATGGCATCGCCGTTGCCGTAGAGCAGACCGTCGAGGATGCTGGCGGCGATCCCGGCCGGCTCGTCGGTCGGATGGTTCGGCTGCAGGCGGGTGGACATGCGCCCGCGCAGGCCGACGGTGTTGCGAAAGCGGGTGACCACGCGGATCTTCTGCGCCACCAGGATCAGGTCCTGCACGCGCATGATCTTCGACACCGCGGCGGCCATCTCCGGCGTGAGGCCGGGGGCCAGGGCGCGCAGGCTGGACTCGTCGGCCGCCTCGCCGAGCAGCCAGTCGCGAAAGCCGCCCACGGTCAGGTGGCTGACGGCGGCGAAGGCGGCGCGGTCGTGGCTGTCGATGATCAGGCGGGTGACTTCATCGTCCTCGTAGGCGATCAGCGCCTCGTCGAGGAAGTGCTTTAGGGGGATGTCGGCCAGGCACATCTGCGCCGCCACCCGCTCGCCGTCGCTGCTGGCGGCGATACCGGCCAGGTAGTCGCCGGAGCGGGCCGGGCTGGCCTTGGCCATGACTTCCTTGAGGCTGTCGAAACGCCAGGTCAGGCCGCCGACGGCATGGGAGAAACTGCTCACAGAGGAATACTCCTGGGGACGGAAATGCCCCGCCGGGCTCGCGCCGCAGCGGGGCAGTGGTACTTACGCCTGGCTCAGCAGCGCATCCACGGGGGCATTGGCACGATGATGGGCGGTGAACTGGAAGTAGATATAGCCGGCGCTCATGATGCCGAGGAAGATCAAGCCGATCAGCGCATTGAACCAGACCATCGCCACCAGACACACCAGGGCCAGGCCCAGGGCGATGGCCGGTACCACCGGGTAGCCCGGGGCCTTGAAGCTGCGCTCCAGGTGCGGCTCGATCTTGCGCAGGCGGAACAGGCTGAGCATGCTCATGATGTACATGACGATGGCGCCGAATACCGCCATGGTGATCATCGCCGCGGTCAGGCTCATGCCCTGCAGGTTGACCAGGCCATCGCTGTAGATCGCCGCGATGCCCACCACGCCACCGGCGAGAATGGCCCGGTGCGGGGTCTGGAAGCGGTTCAGCTTGGCCAGGCCGCGCGGCAGGTAGCCGGCGCGGGCGAGGGCGAAGAACTGCCGCGAGTAGCCGAGGATGATGCCGTGGAAGCTGGCCACCAGGCCGAACAGACCGATCCACACCAGCATGTGCATCCAGTTGGAGTGCTCGCCGACCACCGCCTTCATCGCCTGCGGCAGCGGATCGTTGATGTTCGACAGCTCGCGCCAGTCGCCGACGCCGCCGGCCATGATCATTACGCCGATGGCCAGGAACACCAGGGTCAGGATGCCGCTGACGTAGGCGCGCGGGATGGTGCGTTTGGGGTCCTTGGCTTCTTCGGCGGCCATGGCCGCGCCTTCGATGGCCAGGAAGAACCAGATGGCGAAGGGAATGGCGGCGAAGATCCCGGCGATCGAGGCGCTGCTGAAGCTGTTCTCACCGGCCCAGCCGTTGAGGGCGAAGTTGCTGAAGCTGAAGCCCGGGGCGACCACGCCCATGAACACCAGCAGCTCGGCCACCGCCAGCACCGTGACCACCAGCTCGAAGGTGGCGGCGATGCTCACGCCGAGGATGTTCAGGCCCATGAATACCAGATAGGCGCCGACGGCGGCATGCCTGGGATCCAGCTCGGGAAACTGCACGTTGAGGTAGGCGCCGATGGCCATGGCGATGGCCGGCGGGGCGAAGACGAACTCGATCAGGGTGGCGATGCCGGCGATCAGACCGCCTTTCTCGCCGAAGGCCCGGCGGCTGTAGGCGAAGGGGCCGCCGGCGTGGGGAATGGCGGTGGTCAGTTCGGTGAAGCTGAAGATGAAGCAGGTGTACATGGCCGCCACCATCAGGGCGGTGATCAGGAACCCCAGGGTGCCGGCGGTGCCCCAGCCGTAGCTCCAGCCGAAGTACTCGCCGGAGATCACCAGGCCGACGGCGATGCCCCAGAGGTGCAAGGTTCCCAATGTCGGTTTCAGTTGCGTAGTCATTTTTCTCATTCCTCTGCCCAAAGGCATGCACGGTTGGCTGAGGTCGATGGTAGGACGAGGCGGACGGCGAAACTTGACCCTGGCTGACCGTGACGGTTGCCTGCGGTCAAATCTGCTCGCGCCGAGACGGGGCGCGGCCTGCGCGTTTTGCCCCGCTTCGAGGCAGGGGCGCCGAGGAGGCATTGGCGGGGCGCAGGCGAGGGCCAAGGCACGGGATTTGCTTGAGTGCTTCACCCTTAGCCAGCAGCCGGTCGCCGCCATGAGCCAGTCCCTGTTTGCCAGTGCCAGCCTCGCCCCAGCCAGCAATGTCGGTGTGTTGTCGGCCGCCGCCAGCGGTCTGGAGGGGTTCATCACCGATCAGGGCGGTGACCTCGACCGGGTGTTCGGCCGGACCGGCATCGACCCGGAGCAGCTGCGCCATCCCACCCTCAGCCTGCCGCTGACCAGCTACTGCCAGGTGCTGGAAGAGGCGGCGCGGCAGTCCGGTTGCGACAACTTCGGCCTGCGCTACGGCCAGCAGTTTCGTCCCCGGGCCCTGGGCCTGCTGGGTTATGTCGGGCTGTGCTCTGAGACCCTGGAAGACGCCCTGCGCAACTTCGCCGCGGCCTTCCCCTTTCACCAGCACAGCAGCCTGATCCGCCTGGTCGACTGCGGCGAGTGTTACCGCTTCGACTACCAGGTGCAGCACGACGCCATTCTCGATCGCCGCCAGGACGCCGAGCTGACCATGGGCATGGTCACCAACCTGCTGCGCCATGTGCTCGGCGAAGGCTGGGCGCCGCGGGCCCTGACCTTCGAGCACCGCCGCCCGGAGCAGTGGCAGGAGCATGCCGAGGTGTTCGGCGCGCCGGTGCAGTTCGGTCGGCCGTGCAACTCGCTGCTGGTGTCCAAGGGCGATCTGCAGGGCCGGCTGATGCCCGAGCGTGATGCCAACCTGCTGTTCCTGGTGCAGGACGTGATTCGCCGCCTGGGCGAGCAGGATGCCGGGCCGAGCCTGGTCGAGGACGCCGGCACCCAGATCCGCCTGGCGCTGGTGCGCGGCGAGCCGGTGCTGGAGCAGATCGCCGAACAGCTGGGCCTGACCGCCCTGGGGCTGCAGCGGCGCCTGCGCGACGCCGGCCTGAGCTTCACCCAGCTGGTCGAGCAGACCCGCCGCGAGCTGGCGCTGCACTACCTGCGCCAGGGCAGTCGACCGGTGTCCGAGCTGGCCACCCTGCTCGGCTACTCGGAAACCAGCGCCTTCTCGCGCGCCTTCCGCCGCTGGTTCGGGGTGAGTCCGCGGCAGTGGCGCGACGCCTGAGCCGGGCACAAACGAAAGCGCCGCCCGAAGGCGGCGCTGTGTGGCTCAGGTGATCTAGAAGAAGCCGAGCGGGTTGATGTCGTAGCTGATCAGCAGGTTCTTGGTCTGCTGGTAGTGGTCGAGCATCATCTTGTGGGTCTCGCGGCCGACCCCGGACTTCTTGTAGCCACCGAAGGCGGCGTGGGCCGGGTACAGGTGGTAGCAGTTGGTCCACACGCGGCCGGCCTTGATCGCCCGGCCCATGCGGTAGGCGCGGTTGATGTCGCGGGTCCAGAGGCCGGCGCCGAGGCCGAACTCGGTGTCGTTGGCGATCGCCAGGGCCTCGGCCTCGTCCTTGAAGGTGGTCACCCCGACCACCGGACCGAAGATTTCCTCCTGGAACACGCGCATCTGGTTGCTGCCCTTGAGCAGGGTCGGCTGGATGTAGTAGCCGCCGGCCAGGTCGCCGCCGAGTTGCTCCACCTTGCCGCCGGTGAGCAGCTCGGCGCCTTCCTGCTGGGCGATCTCCAGGTAGCCGAGGATCTTGTCGAACTGCTGCTCGGAGGCCTGGGCGCCGACCATGGTCTCGGTGTCCAGCGGGTCGCCGCGCTTGATCTGCTGGACCTTCTTCATCACCTCGTCCATGAACGCCGGGTAGATCGACTCCTGCACCAGCGCGCGGGATGGGCAGGTGCACACCTCGCCCTGGTTGAAGAACGCCAGCACCAGGCCTTCGGCGGCCTTCTCGATGAAGGCCGGCTCGGCCTGCATGATGTCCTCGAAGAAGATGTTCGGCGACTTGCCGCCCAGCTCGACGGTGGACGGGATGATGTTCTCGGCGGCGCACTTGAGGATGTGCGAGCCCACCGGGGTGGAGCCGGTGAAGGCGATCTTGGCGATGCGCTTGCTGGTGGCCAGGGCCTCGCCGGCCTCCTTGCCGAAGCCGTGGACCACGTTGAGCACGCCGGCCGGCAGCAGGTCGCCGATCAGTTCCAGCAGCACGGTGATGCCCAGCGGGGTCTGCTCGGCAGGCTTGAGCACGATGGCATTGCCGGCGGCCAGGGCCGGGGCCAGTTTCCAGGCGGCCATCAGCAGCGGGAAGTTCCACGGGATGATCTGCCCGACCACGCCCAGCGGCTCGTGGAAGTGGTAGGCGGCGGTGTGCTCGTCGATCTCGGCGGCGCTGCCTTCCTGGGCGCGGATGCAGCCGGCGAAATAGCGGAAATGATCGGCGGCCAGGGGGATGTCGGCGTTCAGCGTCTCGCGCACGGCCTTGCCGTTGTCCCAGGTCTCGGTGACGGCCAGCAGCTCGAGGTTGGCCTCGATGCGCTCGGCGATCTTCAGCAGCACCCGCGAGCGCTCCTGGGCCGAGGTCTTGCCCCAGGCATCGGCGGCGGCATGGGCGGCGTCCAGGGCCAGCTCGATGTCGGCGGCCGCGGAACGCGGAAATTCGGCGATCGCCTGGCCGTTGACCGGCGAGGTGTTGGTGAAGTACTGGCCGCCCAGCGGGGCGACGAACTCGCCACCGATGTAGTTGCCATAGCGGGACTTGAAGGACACGACGGCGCCGGGGGTGCCGGGTTGGGCATAACGCATGGTGAATCTCCTGGCTCTTGTGCTTGTAGGGAGTACGCGCTGTTGCGCTTGATCTGCCAAGAGCAAGGGCTGGGCCAGGTTGCCATATCGCCCGTTTGCAGCCCCTCGGCCGGCTCCCCGGGTGCTCCCGGGAGGGCACTGTCGCGGTTCGGGGACAACCCCGGGTGACACTCTGTCACCTACGCGGGACAGTCCGCCTGGTGCGGCCCTGGCCGTCGTTGCAATGTGCCGCGGCCTGATGGATGCTGGCCGACGTAGCCGTTGACGCGGTGGAGAACAATAACAATGAACAACGCCCTGAACCGCCACGTTCAGCAGGTGCTGACCCTGGCACAAGGCAAGGCGCAGCTGGCCGGTCCGGCTGCCGACCCCTCGGTGGCACGCTCCTGGCTGCGTTGCCTGCAGCAGCATCGCCTCGACCCCGCGCAGTCGATGGCGCCGGCGGTGTTGGAGCATGCGCGCATGCTCGAATGCCGCGAGCGCTCCCGACAGGTGCTGGAGATCGCCAATGGCGAGATGAACAGCCTGCACCGCCAGCTGGCCGGCTCCGGCCACGCGGTGCTGCTCACCGATGCCCGCGGGGTGATCCTCAACTGCGTCACCGAACAGGCCGAGCAACGCACCTTCGAGCAGGCCGGCCTGTGGCTCGGCGCCGACTGGAGCGAGGCCTGCGAGGGCACCAACGGCATCGGCACCTGCCTGGTCGAGCGCCAGCCACTGACCATCCATCAGGACGAGCACTTCCGCAGCCGCCACACCGGGCTGACCTGCTCGGCCAGCCCGGTGTTCGATCCCCATGGCGAACTGCTGGCGGTGCTCGACGTGTCCTCGGCGCGCCACGATGTCTCGCGCCAGAGCCAGTTCCACACCATGGCCCTGGTCAACCTGTCGGCCAAGGCCATCGAGGGCTGCTACTTCCTGCGCAGCTTCGAGGGCGAGTGGCTGCTGCGTTTCCATGCCCAGGCCGAGTACATCGGCCTGTTCAGCGAGGGCCTGCTGGCCTTCGACGGCAATGGCCGGGTGCGCGCGGTCAACCAGAGCGCGATCAACCTGCTCGGCCTGGACCGCAGCCAGTTGCTCGGGCGCAGCCTGGAAGAGGTGTTCGACTGCCGCCTCGATGAGCTGCTCGGCCGTGCCTCGGCGCAGCCGAGTGCCAGCTGGCCGCTGTACAGCCAGCAGGGCCGGGCCCTGTTCGCCATGCTCAGAGGGCAGCCGCGGCGCAGCGCCCAGGCGGGCGCGCCGGGGGCGGTGGTCGCGCCCGGCCTGTGCCTGGCCGACCCGGCGCTGCAGGAGGCTTTCCGCCGCAGCCTGCGGGTCTACGAGCGCGACGTGCCGCTGCTGATCGGCGGCGAAACCGGCAGTGGCAAGGAGGCTTTCGCCAAGGCCGTGCACCGGGCTGGTTCGCGTGGCGGCAAGCCCTTCGTCGCCCTCAATTGTGCGGCCATTCCCGAGAGCCTGATCGAGAGTGAACTGTTCGGTTACCGCGGCGGCAGCTTTACCGGCGCGCGCAAGGAGGGCATGCGCGGCAAGCTGCAGCAGGCCGACGGCGGCACCCTGTTCCTCGACGAGATCGGCGACATGCCGCTGGCCTTGCAGACGCGCCTGCTTCGCGTGCTCGAGGAGCGCCAGGTGGAGCCCATCGGCGGGGTGGCGCAGGCGATCGATGTGCGGGTGATCAGCGCCAGCCACCGCGACCTGAGCCAGCAGGTCGCCGCCGGGCAGTTCCGCGAGGACCTCTATTACCGCCTCAACGGCCTGGCCATCGATTTGCCGCCGTTGCGCGCGCGCAGCGACAAGGCCCAGCTGTTGCAGCACCTGCTCGACGAGGAGGCCCGTGACCAGGTGCTGCGCCTGGAAGAACGCGCCCGCCAGGCGCTGCTCGACTACCACTGGCCGGGCAACGTGCGCCAGCTGCGCAATGTACTGCGCACCCTGGTGGCGCTGTGCGAGGGAGGGCTGATCGGCCATGCTGAGCTGCCGGCGGAGATTCGCCGGCTGCCGGCCCTGGCCGATCCGGGCGCAGTCAACCCGCCCGCCACACCGCTGGAGGATGCCGAGCGCAGCGCCCTGCTCGCGGTGCTGGAGGGTCAGCGCTGGCACATGACGCGCAGCGCCAAACAGCTGGGCATCAGCCGCAACACCCTCTACCGCAAGCTGCACAAGCATGCCATCGCCCCACGCGGCTGATTGGCGGGTTGACGAGGCTGGCGGGAGGCTGGTGGCAGTTGCAGTGGTGCAGCCATGGCAATCCCGGCGGTTGTCTACCTGGCGATAGGCCTTGCGCGTGCAGCGTCGTTCGATGAAGCAGGCGGCCAGAGTTCCTGTTCGTAGTCTTCCTGGACGGTGATCACCAGCTCTACCGGGGAGATCCGCTCAAGTCGTTGCGAGTCTGTTGGGTGCCGCTTCGCTATTGCCTGCTTACTGCCTTGATAGGCAGCAAACAGATACGAAAGCGCCTCAGAAACGAAAAAGGCCCACCGTGAGGTGAGCCTAAGTCGTAGATTTGGATGGTGCCGGCACCAGGAGTCGAACCGATAGCCCATATGCCCTGCAAATAAAGGCGCTATCTTTTTGTAAAACATCAAAAAGTACTCAGATGGGTACTCATCTGTTTGCCTTGGTCTCGCCGCCGCAGCCGCCACTATCACTGAACAAGAAACAGTCAGCGTGCGGATTCGGCAGTGGTTGAGGCGCGCCGACACCACTACCGAGGCATGCTGCTGGTGCGAGTCACAACCGGAGGGCTCGCCTACCTTCAGCGGCGCTAATGAAGCAGGTCAGCATGCCCTGGAATCCCGCGCATGCCGCAAAAACTGCCTAAGCCTCGCTACCCTGGCATTCAGCCCTTCCATTCCGCAGTGCGAAATGGCGAAGCCTGCAGGCCGCAGCGGGGAGCCAATGCGCCGACCACAGACTCAGCAAAGCCATCGAATCAGATCGTGCCACCTAGGGAGTGTCGCTCATGAGCCGGTTACACAAAAAATCGGACACCCTCTTTTCCGTTTCGTGGACCGCTATTCGTGCCGTGATCGCGGTGCGCCAAGGGCATAGCGCAAGGGCGAGACTCTTCTTGTTAATAAATGATTGTCAACCATTAACCATGGTGGTAGTTTTTGCCCATGCCGCCAAGCGAGTGCGGATTCCCCAATGCAGTGACAGTTAGCGGAGGATTTACAGATGGCAGAATTCGAACGGGCCACTTCGGCCAAGCCGCGCTTTACCCAGGACGAGTGGAATGTCCGTGTCGACCTGGCGGCGATGCATCGCCTGGCCAATGTCTACGGTTACGACGATATCGTCTGGAACCACATCACCGCGCGCGTGCCTGGCACCGATCATCATTTCCTGATGAATCATTTTGGCCTGCATAACACCGAGATCACTGCTTCCAATCTGATCAAGATCGACGAGCACGGCAACGTGCTGGACGGCCCGCCCGAGGTGAACACCGCCGGTTTCGTGATTCACCGTGGCATCCACATGACCATCCCCGACGCGCTGTTTGTATTCCACTCGCATGCCCCGGCCGGCCTGGCTGCCACTGCGATTCGAGACGTCGTGCACCTGGTGCAGGACTCTTCGATGCTCTACGGCAAGATCGGCTACCACGAGTGGGAAGGTCTGTCGGTCGACACCGACGAAAGCCTGCGCATCGCCGAGAGCCTGGGCCGGAACAAGTGCCTGATCATGCGCAATCACGGCTTCCTCACCGTAGGCGAGACGGCCGGCGAGGCCTTCATGAACATGCATTACCTGGTGCGCGCTTGCGCCAACATGCTGCAGGCCTGCGCTACCGGTCTGCCGTTGGCCGAGACCGACCCGGCCATGTGGGAAAAGGCGGCCAAGCAGTATGAAGCCTTCGTTCCCGGCAAGTACGAGTGGCCGGCGCTGCTGCGCCAGGTCGACCGCATCGATCCGTCCTACAAGTACTGAGCCCAGCCATTTCCTGATCGGAGTCCGATATGCACGTTTCCCTACAAGGTAAGCGCGCCTTCATTACCGCCGGCGGTGCCGGCATGGGCCGCGCCACGGCGCTGGCCATGCACAAGCTCGGCGCCCAGGTGTTCACCTGCGACGTCGACGAGCAGGCGCTGTCGACCCTGCCCGATGGCATCAAGACCTTCGTGTCCGACGTTTCGAACCCGGACGCAGTCGATGCCATGTTCGATGAGATCCTGCCAGGCGGTCTCGACATTCTGGTCAACAACGCCGGCATCGGCGGGCCGACCAAGCCGGTCGAGAAGGTCACCAATGAGGAGTGGCGCGCCACCATGGGCGTGTGCATCGACTCGCAGTTCTATTGCGCGCGGCGCGCCGTCCCAGTGTTCCGCCAGCAGAAGGGCGGGGTGATCATCAATCTGGTTTCGGCCGCCGGAATCATGGGGTTCCCCAATCGCAGTCCCTATGTGGCGGCCAAGTGGGCGGTCACCGGCTTCACTAAGACCCTGGCCATGGAGCTGGGCCCGGACAACATTCGGGTCAACGGTATCGTGCCGGGCAACGTCAACGGCGAGCGTATGGAGCGGGTCATCAAGGCCCATGCCGAGGCGGAAGGGATAGATCCCGAAGAAGTCCGCCGGCTCTATGGCATCGGCGTGTCCATGCAGTGCTATGTCGACCCGGAGGAGATCGCCGACATGATCTGCTTCCTCTGCTCCGATTATGGCCGGCACGTCTCGGGTCAGATCGTCGGCGTCGATGGGCACACGGAAACCCTCTATCCGCGTCAGTGATCCTAGGGGCCGTCGTAAGGCAGCCCCCTGAGTCATTGGCCTTGATCCGGCAGGCGGGTAACCGAATGGCGAGCGCAACAGGCGCGTGGGAGAGTAGCGATGAGCGAAGCACTGGTGAAGGCGCGGGCTGATGGCACGGAGCCCGGTGTGGCCCGTGGCATCGGGTTGTGCCTGCTGGCGATGCTGGTATTCGCCAGTCAGGACGCCATCACCAAGGTGTTGGTGCAGGAATTTGCCGTCGCCCAGTTCGTCATGCTGCGCTACTGGTTGTTCGTCGTTTTCGCCCTGGTTTACTGCCACTGGCACGGCGGTGTGGGCGCGGCATGGCGCAGCGGTCTCCCCTGGCTGCAGCTGTTGCGCTCGTTGCTGGCCGTGGGCGAGATCGCCATCTTTAGCCTGGGCCTGCGTTATCTGGGGTTGGCCGAGAGTCACGCGCTCTTTGCGATCTTTCCGCTGCTGGCCTTGGCGCTGGCGCGGCTGTGGCTGGGGGAGTTTGTCGGCCTGCGCCGCTGGCTGGCGGCGGCGGTCGGTTTCCTCGGTACCCTGGTGATCCTGCGCCCGGGGCTCGGTTTGTTCGAGCCCGCCGCGTTGATCCCACTGTCGGCGGCTCTGTCGTTCGCCGTCTACAACCTGGTTACCCGCCGGGTCAGCCAAACGGACGGCTTCACCACCAACATGCTGTACATGGCCGTGGTCGGTGCGCTGGCTTCCAGTGCCTTCGGCCTGCCGGCCTGGCGGGACCCCGCCCCTGAGGAGTGGGGGTTGATGGGCATTTTGTCGGTCAGCGGCATTGCCGCTCACCTGTTGCTGATCAAGGCGCTGGCGTATGCCCCGGCCGCGGTCCTGCAACCTTTTAACTACAGCTTGCTGGTGTTCGCCATGCTCATTGGCTTGCTGGTGTTCGGGGAGTTTCCCGATGCATGGACCTTGGCCGGTGCTGCGCTGGTGGTCGCCGGTGGCCTCTATGCAATAGGCGCAAGTCCTTTACGTAAACAGTTGACTGTCTGATTTGGGAGAGAACGAGTAATGAAGATCGCGTTTATTGGTCTGGGCAACATGGGTGCGCCGATGGCCGCCAACCTGGTTAAGGCCGGCTTCGACCTGAATGTCCACGATGTCGATCCGGACAAGGCCAAGGCTCTGGTCGAGGCCGGTGCTCACTGGTCCGAGAGCCTGGAGGCGGCGGTCAGCGAGACCGATGTGGTGATGACCTCGCTGCCGTCCCCGGCCGTGATCAAGCAGGTTGCCGCCTCGCCAGACGGCTTGATCGCGCTGATGCGCGAGGGCGCGACCTGGATCGAGCTTAGTACCAACAATCTGGAGGTCTGGCGCGAAGTGCGTGCCCTGGCTGACGCCAAGCGCATCCGCACCCTGGATGCGCCCATCTCCGGCGGTGCCGAGGGCGCGGCGGCCGGCACCCTGACGGTGCTGGTGGGGGGCGATCGGCAAACCTTCGAGCAGTGTCAGCCGATTTTTGCGGCCATCGGCAAGCGTATCGACTATCTGGGCGAGGCCGGTGCCGGCTATGTCGCCAAGATCGCCCAAGTGGTGCTCTGCTACCTGCATTCGGTGGCCCTCTCCGAAGCGCTGATGCTTGGCGTCAAGGGCGGGGTGCCGGCGGACAAGATGCTGGCCATTATCCAGAACAGCACCGGGCGCAGCTATGTGGCCGACCGCTACGGCCCGAGCATCCTCAATGGCGACTACGACCCGACCTTCGAGCTGGGCCTGGCCCTCAAGGACATGCGCCTGACCCTGGAGCTGGCCGGCCAGGTCTCGGCCGAACTGCCGATGTGCGAGCAGGTCGAGAAGATCTACGCCCAGGCGGTCGATCAGTTCGGTGGCAAGGCGCCGCACCTGATGGCGGTCAAGCTGCTGGAGCAGGCCAACGACAAGCCCCTGCGTGCGTGAGCGCAGAGCGGGCGCCAGCGCTCGCTCATGAATGACATAGTGGCACTTCGGTGCTTTTAGCCCTGGATTCCAGGGCTTTTTTTATCCCATGGGCCGGTGAGGCCGGGCGACAGGAGAAGGCGATGAGTACGCGGGCGGGGGCGGCTGGGGCACTGTTGCTGAGCATGGGCCTGTTGATGATGGGCAACGGCCTCCAGGGGTCGCTGATCGCCCTGCGCGCCTCCCTGGAGGGCTTCTCTACCCAGGTCGCCGGGCTGTTGATGAGCGTCTACTTCATGGGCTTTCTGGCCGGCTCGACCCTAACCCCCAGGATGGTCGCGCGGGTCGGCCATGTACGGGTCTTCGCCGCGCTGGCCTCCCTGGCGTCGAGCGCGGTGGTGCTGCATCCGCTGTTCATCGACCCCTGGCTGTGGTGCGGCCTGCGCCTGGTCAGCGGCTTCTGCATCGCCGGGCTGTTCGTCGTCGCCGAGAGCTGGCTCAACGACGTGGCCAGCAACGCCACGCGCGGGTGCCTGCTGTCGCTCTATATGGTGGTGACCATGGCGGCCATGGCCGGCGGCCAGATGCTGCTCAAACTGGCGGACCCTGGGCGCTTCGACCTGTTCATCCTGATTACCGTGCTGGTGTCGCTGGCGCTGTTGCCGGTGCTGCTGAGCGTCAGCCCGGCACCGGCTTTTGCCGCGTCCGAACACCTCAATCTGCGAGCCCTGTATCGGCGCTCGCCCCTGGGCCTGCTCGGCTGTGTCGGCACCGGCCTGTCCACCGGCGCGGTTATGGGGATGGGGGTTATCTACGCCGAGCAGATCGGCCTGGGGCTGGACGACATCGCTCTGTACATGGGTCTGGTCTATGTCGGCAGTGTGGCGCTGCAGTGGCCTATCGGGCGCCTCTCGGATGCCTTCGACAGGCGCCGGGTGATCCTGCTGGTGAGCGGACTGTCGGCCGCCATGGCGCTGCTGGCGCTGGCCAGTACTGGCTTGTCGGCGCAGCTGGCTGTCGCCTTCCTTTTCGGCGGCCTGTCGTTTCCGCTCTATTCACTGTGCGTGGCCCATACCAACGACGCCTTGACTCCGCGGCAGATGGTGGCGGCGAGCAGTCACCTGGTGCTGGCATTCGGCGTCGGCGCGGCCTTGGGGCCGAGCCTGGCGGCGGCTTGCATGGGGCGCCTCGGCGCCGATGGTTTCTACCTCTACCTGGCGGCGGTGCACCTGCTCATCGGCCTGTTCACCCTCTACCGCATGACGCGGCGCCGTCCCGTGCCGTTGGACGAGCAGGGGACCTGCGTGCCGCTCGCCTCCGCGGCCAGCCAGGTGGTGCTGGCCATGGCTCAGGAGGCCGCGGGCGGCCAGCCTGCGGCGCAGCAAGAGACACCTGCCGCTGCCGGGCAGGCAGAGGCTACACGCCAGGCGCAGCCTTGACGCTGGGCCCCGCACGCCTGTCGCGTTACGGAGCTTGGCCAGGCTGTTGGGTACACCCGAGCGGCCACATCGGCGGCTACCTGTAACTCGTGTCGCATCATCGGGCAGCGGCCAATGCCAATTGCATCAGGGTCGCTGTTGTCGTGGCCGCAGCCAATTTTACCGGCGCTGTATGAGGCGCTCATTGTTTCGCCGCAGTGGCTCGGGCGCGACGTTATGCCGGCATACAGGATGTAGTGAGTAGCTGCCCGATCGGGCACCGGCAGAGGAAGGTGAGCCCGCCCTAGGCAGGGTCAAGGCCAATGATCGAATGGAGGGAAGACGGCATCGAGAGCGAGCGGCAAGAGGAGGTCGGGTGGTGAGGCGAGTCAGGGCATAGGGCAAATGACGGGCGCGACCTGGGTCGCGCCCGTCGTTTGTGTCTTACTTGAGGCCGGCGATCACTTGCTCGGCCACCTCCTTCGGCACCCAGGATGTCCAGATATCCTGCTGGTTCTTGAGGAAGTGGCGGGCGACTTCCTCGGGATCGGCCTTGTTGTCCTCGCCCCAGGCCAGCAGCTTGTTGACCGTATCGTTCTCGAAGCTGACCTTGCTGAGGAATTGGTAGAGCTCCGGCGCGCCATCCTTGAGCTTGCTCGACACCAGGGTGTTGACGTCGACCACCGGATAGCCGCCTGCACTCGGGTTCTGGCAGTTGGCTTCGGCGTTGCAGGAGTCGTTAGCCGGGTCGTACGGGTTCATGTCCAACTTGACCATGTCGTGCTTGCCCAGGATGGCCGAGGGTGCCCAGTAGTAGAAGAACACCGGCTTCTTGCGCTTGTAGTTGGACACGATTGCCGAGTCCAGCGCGGCGCCGGAACCTGCCGAGTAGATCTCGTACTGCTGGTCCAGGCCATAGCCGCGGAACAGGTTGGTGCTCCTGATTTCATTGGACCAACCGGGGAGGCTGTTATAGAAGCGTCCCTTGTCGCCATTCGGGCTCTTGAACAGGTGGCTGTAACGGGCCATGTCCTGAACAGATTTGATGTCGGGGTATTGATCGACCACGTACTTGGGCACCCACCAGGCGTCCATTCCACCGCCGGCGAAGACCTTGCCAGCGATGCTCACGGTGCCCTTCTGCACGCCCTCGTCCAGCAGCGTGGCAATGTTGCTGCTCCATACCTCCGGTGCGATGTGCGGCCGACCCTTCTTGACCATGGTGGTGGCGGTGGTGACGGTTTCGCCGGGAATCAGCTCCGTCTTGCAGCCATAGCCGAGTTCGAGAATCTTCGATTCGATCTGAGCGATCGCCGAGGCCGAGGCCCAGCTCATGTCGGCGATCTGGATCGTCTCGGCAACCGGGCAGGCTGCCTGGGCACTCAGCGCGCCGGCCGAGAGCAGAGACGCGGCCAGGAACGAGAGCTTTTTCGCGCGTGTATTCATGCTTCACCTCTAGTTGTTGTAGATGTATTCACGAATGTTGCGGTACTGCGGTGTTGCCGGATGCACCCGAGGCGGCCAGCGGGCGCTGGCTGCCAATTGGTTTGGGGAATGTTGGCCGGGCTGGTTTTAACGGCCCGGCCGCTCTGCGCGCTGGCGCAGCGGAATGCTCAGCGGTTGAGTGCGGCCATCACATCGGCCTTGTCCAGGTAGCCGACCAGCGTGCCTTTGTCGTTCTGCACCGCCAGGGCGTCATCGCTCTGCATCATCAGCGGCAACACATCGTCCAGCGACTGGTTCAGGAGCACATGCTGAGCAGGGGCGCGGCGCGGAATGGCGCTATCGCCTGCATTGACCATGCTCAGCGCCGGTTTGCGCACGAGGTGGCTGACGCGGATCGCCTTGTAGCGATTGACCCCGCCGATGAACTCCTTGACGTAGTCCGTGGCTGGACGCATCAGGATGTCTGATGGGGTGCCCTGCTGAACCAGCTCGCCGTCCTTGAGGATGGCGATGCGGTCACCGATCTTCAGCGCCTCGTCGAGGTCGTGGGTGATGAACACGATGGTCTTGTTCAGCTTCTTCTGCAGGACCAGCAGCTGATCCTGCATCTCGCTCTTGATCAGCGGGTCGAGGGCGCTGAAGGCCTCGTCCATCAGCAGGATGTCGGGGTCGTTGACCAGCGCCCGGGCCAGGCCGACGCGCTGCTGCATGCCGCCGGACAGTTGCCGCGGGTAGTGCTTCTCGACCCCAGCCAGACCGACCTGCTCCAGCCAGTAACAGGCTTTTTCCTCGCGTTCGGCGCGGGCCACGCCCTGTACCTTGAGGCCGAAGGCGGCGTTGGCCAGCACCGTGTCGTGGGGGCACAGGCCGAACCGCTGGAACACCATGCTGACCTTGTGCCGGCGGTAGTGCTCGAGTTCCTTCTTGCTGAATTTCAGTACGTCCTGACCATCCACCAGGACCTGGCCGCTGGTCGGCTCGATCAGGCGGTTGAAGTGGCGGATCAGGGTCGACTTGCCCGAGCCGGACAGGCCCATGATCACATGGATATGCCCGGCTTCGATGGCCATCGAGACGTCGTTGAGGCCGACCACGTTGCCGGTCTGCTTGAGGATCTCGCTCTTGCTGGCGCCGCCCTTGATCTTGGCAATGGCGGCGGTCGGATCCGCACCGAACACCTTGTAGATGTTCTTGATCTCGATCTTGTAATTGCTGCTCATAGTCCTACCCAATCAGCTGTTGGTGTGCAGGTGCGCCTGAGCGCGCTTGCCAAAGGCCTGGGTGATGCGGTCGAAGACCACGGCCAGGATGACGATGGCCAGGCCGGCCACCAGGCCGCGGCCCACTTCCAGGCGGGTGATGCCCTGCAGCACTTGAAAGCCCAGGCCCTGGGCGCCGATCATCGAGGCGATCACCACCATCGACAGGGCCATCATGGTGGCCTGGTTGATGCCGGCCATGATGCTCGGCAGGGCCAGGGGAATCTGTACCCAGAACAACTTCTGCAGGCGGTTGGCGCCGAAGGACTGGGCCGCCTCGATGATTTCGCCGTCGACATGGCGAATGCCCAGGTCGGTCAGGCGGATCAGCGGCGGCACCGCATAGACCACGGTGGCCAGTACCGCAGGAATCTTGCCAGGGCCGAACAGCATGATGGCCGGGATCAGGTAAACGAAGCTGGGCATGGTCTGCATGATGTCCAGCACCGGCAGCATCAGCGCGCGAAAGCGGTTGGACCAGGACATCAGGATGCCCAGCGGAATGCCGATGACGGTGGCCACCAGGGTGCATACCAGCATCAGCGCCAGGGTGCGCATGCCGTCTTCCCAGAGGCCGAGAAAGCCGATGGCGAGCATGGCGGCGACGATCCCCACGGTCAGGGAGAGCTTGCGCGCGCTGGCATAGGCCACGGCGGAAACCAGGCCGACGATCAGCCACCAGGGGCTGCCCAGCAACAGGGACTCGAAGAAGTCCAGCAATTGCAGGAAGGGATTGAACGCCTCTTCGAGGAAGGTCGCCCACTGGATGACGAATTGCTCGATGGCATCGTCGACGGCGCCCCGGAAGTAACGGGGGTCTATCAGTTCTGGAAACATGGCGGAGTGCCTCGCGTCAGTCGGGCGCGACTGCCGTCGCGCCGGGTGGCTGGTGGTTACTTGAGCTTGGCAAGTACGTTGTCGGCGACATCCTTGGGCACCCAGGCGGTCCAGATGTCCTGATGGTTCTTCAGAAAGTATTCGGCGGTCTGCTCGGGGTCGGCGCTGTTGTCCTCACCCCAGGCCAGCAGCTTGTTCACGGTGTCGTTCTCGAACTGGACGCTGCTCAGGAACTGATAGATCGACGGCGCGTCGTTCTTGATCTTGCTGGCCACCACGGTGTTCACCTCAACCACAGGGAAGCCGCTCTTGGCCGGTGCCTGGCAATTGGGTTCGGCGTTGCAGGAGTCGTTGGCCGGGTCATAGGCGTCCATCTCCAGCTTGACCATGTCGTACTTGCCGAGAACCGCCGAGGGCGCCCAGTAGAAGAAGAAGATCGGCTTTTTGCGCTTGTAGTTCGACACGATGGCCGCATCGAGAGCGGCACCGGAGCCGGCCGAGTAGACGTCGTACTGCTCATCCAGGCCATAAGCTTTCATCAGGTTGCTGCTGCGCGCTTCGCTGGACCACCCGGGAATGCTGTTGTAGAAGCGCCCCTTGTCCGAGCCGGACGCCTTGAACAGCTCGGCATGGCGGGCCATGTCCTGTACCGACTTGATGTCCGGGTACTGCTCCACGACGTATTCGGGCACCCACCAGGCATCAACGCCGCCGTCGGCAAACACCTGGCCGGCTACGCTGACGGTGCCTTTCTGCTCACCTTCGGCGAGCAGCTTCTTGGCATTGCTGCTCCAGAGTTCCGGGGCGATGTGCGGGCGACCCTTCTTGACCATGGTGGTGGCGGTGGTGACGGTCTCGCCTGGGACGAACTCGGTCTTGCAGCCGAAGCCATGCTCGAGAATCTTCGACTCCACATGAGCAATGGTCGAGGCCGAGGCCCAGCTCATATCGGCGATCTGGATCGTCTCGTCGATTTCGCATTTGCCTTGAGCCGCGAGCGCATTGGCGGACAGGATGCAGGCGGCCAGCGCGCTGAGGGTTTTGATGGATGTGCTCATGATTTACCTCTTGTACTTGTTTTCTATTGACTATCACTGGGCCTGACGCGTTTTTGGCACGGGGTCCCATGCATAGCTCGATAACAGCGACTGGGGAGTGGAACCGCTGCAATCGGCGGTTCAGTAAGGCGCCGGCCTCTTCGACCTCATAGCCTCGGCGCTCATATCTGCCTTCCATAAACGGCGACCGGTGCGCCGAGCGATTCGAGATCGGCCTCCACACCAAGGCCTGGCATATCGCTGGCGTAGAGCTTGCCTTGCGCCACCCGAGGGGCCGGAGAACCCGTGCGCTCCTTGTTGTAGCTATGCAGGTCGGTGGTGTTGAGAAGAAAGTCGGCCGGCGTCGAGGCGGCGAAGTGCGCCACGGCCGCGGTGGCGATTTCGCCGCCCCAGGTGTCCTCACTCACGACCTTGATGCCGTGGTCGATCAGGTAGTCGCGCATGCGCTTGGCCTTGGATAGCCCGCCTTGCTTGGACAGTTTCAGGCACACGTATTCGAAGGCCCGGTCGGCCACTACCCGCTCGGCCATGCGCAGGTCGGTGATGCATTCGTCCAGCTTCATCGGCTGATCGAAATAGCGGCGGACCTGCAGGCATTCCTCGTAGCTGTGGCACGGCTGCTCGATGATGAAGTCGAGTCCGCGGGTGGCGCGGGCCACCTGAATGGCCTCATCCATGTACCAGCCCTGATTGGCATCGGCGATCGCCTTTTCGCCGCTCTGGAGCAGCGGTACCACGGCGCGGATGCGCTCCACATCGGCCTTCCAGTCGTTACCGACCTTGATCTGATACTGGTGGTAGCCGTTGTGGCGCAGGCGCTCGAGATCGTCGGCCATCTGCGCCGCGGCCCCTTGGGGCGCCGAGCGGTACATGGGCGCGCCGTCGGTTAGCTTGCCGCCAAGCAGCATCCATACGGGTTGTCCGGTGGCTTTGCCGAGGATGTCCCAGCAGGCGGCATCGAACGGCGCCTTGGCATAGCCATGTCCCAGAATCACGCCGTCCATCAAACGCTCGATGCGCGATAGCTGGCGCGGATCTTCGCCGATCAGGCGCGGTGCCAGCAGGCGAGCAGCGGCTTCGGTGCCCTCGCTGTGCGCCACCATATAGTTCTCTCCGCACGGGCAAAACTCGCCAACGCCGCTCAGCCCTGCGTCCGTATCGACCACCACGATCGTCGATGAACTCGACTCGATCACATTGCCGCGCCCCCAGGCGAACGCGCCGCTCTCATAGCTGAGCGGCTTTCGGTAGATCGAGATGCGGGTAATTTTCACAAGCAACTCCAGCGTCCGGGTTGAGCGTTCAGTGCCTTCGATCGACGAGGTTCGGTAGCAACGTGTGCTCTTTGTAGATCGATAATTGATGATTGTCAACCATCATCAACGGCACTATGCTGTGACCGCAAGCAGCAGGGTTTGCTCCTTGGCGTCGCGGTAACGGATGCCCGAGCCCCTTGCATGGCAAGTGCCGAGCCTCGGCGAGGCGCTCAAATCAAGTGAATCGGGAACGATGCAAATGAAGATTACGAATCTGCGTACCGTGCAAGTCGAGGTGCCCCTGGATAAACCGCTGATCACGGCCATTCACGAGACACGCTCGGTGGGTTGCCTGCTGGTCTATCTGGATACCGACAGCGGCCTGACTGGAGAGAACTACATCTTCACCCTCAACAGCGCGCGCCTCGGCATCTTCGACAGCATGATCAAGAGCCTGGCCCACCATGTGGTGGGGCAGGACCCGCACTATGTGGAGCGGATGTGGGACGGCATGTGGCGCGAGATCAACCCCATCGGCCACGAGGGCATCACCATCGGCGCCATGTCGGCGCTGGACACGGCCTGCTGGGACCTGATCGGCAAGGCGGCGGGGCAGCCGGTCTACAAGCTGTTCGGCGCCTACCGCGATTCGGTCAAGGCCTATGCCAGCAGCGGGCTATGGCTGTCGCAGAGCATCGACGAGTTGGTCGAGGAAGCCCGCGGTTTCATTGCCCAGGGTTTTCGCTCGATGAAGATCCGCCTGGGCAAGGCGCGCATGGAGGACGACGTAGCCCGTGTGGCGGCGGTGCGCGAGGCGATCGGCGCGGACATCGAACTGCTGGCCGACGGCAACCAGGCCTTCACGCCTTACCAGGCGATTCGCTTGGGGCGGATGCTGCAACCCTTCAACCTGGGCTGGTTCGAAGAGCCGGTGGCCTCCTACGATCACCAGGGCCATGCCGCCGTGGCGGCGGCGCTGGATATGCCGATCGCCTCGGGGGAGACCGAGTACACCCGCCACGGCATACGCGCGATGATCGATGCCAAGGCGGCGGACATCCTGATGCCCGACCTGCAGCGCATCGGCGGGCTCACCGAATTTCGCCGCACGGCCAGTCTGGCCGCGGCCCACAACATGCCGGTCTCCACCCATATCTTCACCGAGCAGAGCCTGAGCATCGCCGGCTCGGCGCCCAATTGCATCTCGGTCGAGCACGTGTCCTGGTTCTCGCCGCTGTACCGGGAACAGATTGAGATCAAGGATGGCCTGATTGCCATTCCCCAGCGCCCGGGACTGGGCTTCAGCTTCGATGCCGATGCCGTGGACCGCTTCCGCGTTCGCTGACCCACCCCCTAATCCCTAGCGGAGGCCACCATGGCATTGCTGTTCAGCTACGCAGGCGCGAACCCCGAGTCCTGGCGCCAGGAGTTCGCCAAGCACCTTCCCGATCTGAATTTCAGGGTCTTTCCCGAGGTCGGCGATCCGGCCGAAATCGAGTTCGTCGCCCTGTGGATGCATCCTGTGGGCGATCTGCGCAATTACCCGAACCTCAAGGCGATCCTGTCCTTCGGCGCCGGTGTCGAGCACATCATCCGCGACCCGGACTTGCCGACGGGCGTGCCTATCGTGCGTCTGGTGGACGATCTGGTGGTCCGCGACATGGCCATGCACGCGGTGCACTGGGTGATCCACTTTCACCGCAACTACCACCGCTATCAGCAGGACCAGCCGAAGAAACTCTGGCGCCGTCATCCCCATCGCGATCCTGCGCAGCGTCGGGTTGGCTTTCTCGGCATGGGCGCCATGGGCGCGGTGGCGGCGAAGTTCGTGCGCGACCTGGGGTTCGACGTCGCCGGTTGGGGGCGCGATCCGGTCAGCGTCGAGGGCGTCGAGTTCTACCAGGGCGATGAGCGCTTGCGCGAGTTTCTGCAGCGTACCGACATCCTGATCAATGTGTTGCCGCTCACCCCGGCCACGGAGAATCTGCTCAACGCCGAGCGTATCGCCCTGCTGCCGGCGGGCGCCTGCGTGATCAATATCAGCCGCGGGCCGATCCTGGTGGAACAGGACCTGGTGCAAGCGTTGGACAGCGGTCACCTGGAAGCGGCGGCGCTGGATGTGTTTCGCAGCGAACCCCTGGCGGCGGAAAGTCCGCTGTGGAGCCACCCCAAGGTCTTCGTCACCCCGCATATCGCCGGCATCAACTACGCCCACTCGGCCGCCAGGCTGATGGCCGACAACATCAAGCGGGTGCAGGCCGGCGAACAACCCTTTCCGATCTACGACCCTGTCAGGGGTTACTGACGGCTGGAGGTGGAAAATGGCAGGCAGGCTGACGGGCAAGGTCGCGATAGTCACCGGCGGTGGCCGTGGCATCGGTCGGGCCATCGTCGAGCGCTTCGTCGCCGAGGGGGGGCAAGTGGTGGTGGCCGGGCGCAGCGAGCCCGATCCGCCGCTGGCCGGTGGCGCGCTGTTCTGTCCTACGGATGTGGCCAAAGCCGCAGACGTCCAGGCGCTGGTGGACTTTACCGTCGAGCGCTTCGGTCGCCTCGACCTGCTGGTCAACAGCGCGGGGGTGCAGCTGGAAAAGCCCATCGGTGAGACCAGCGAGGCCGAGTGGGACTGGCTGATGGGCATCAACCTAAAGGGGGTGTTCCTCTGCGCCAAGGCGGCCTTGGTTCCCATGCGTCAGGCCGGCGGCGGGCTCATCCTCAATATCGGCTCCTACGATGGCTTCGCCGCCGATCCGGACCTTGCAGCGTATTGCGCCTCCAAGGGCGGCGTACACGCGCTGAGCAAGGCGATCGCGGTGGATTACGGCCGCGATGGCATTCGCTGCAACGCGATCTGCCCGGGCTGGATTCGTAGCGAGATGATGGACGCCTACCTCAAGAGTCAGGCAGACCCGGGCGAAGCCGAAGAGGCCGTGATCGCCCAACATCCGGTCGGCCGCCTCGGCCGCCCGCAGGACATCGCCAACCTGGCGACCTGGCTGGCCTCGGACGAGGCGTCCTTTGCCACGGGCCAGCTGTACGTACTCGACGGCGGCCTGACCGCTCACGCGCCCTATGTGCAGGGGCGCACGTAAATAAATAGTTGTTGCAACTCACCAACGAGGAGTAGTTCGAATGCCGACCATCAGAATCCAGGCCATCGCCCCTGCAAGCTGCGAGATCGGTCAGCTGTTGACCCGCTGCACGGCCGCCGCCGCCGATGCTCTGGGCATCCCGCAGAATTACTGCTGGGCGATCTTCCAGCCGGTAGCCCCGGGAACCTACGCCGAAGGCGACTGTGTCTGGAGCGCGTCGGAGGCTGGGCGCGCCGCGCCGCTGATCTCGATCACCGCCCTGGAGGGGCGTACCCCCGAGCTCAAGGCGGCGGTACTGAAGGCCACGGCCATGGTGGTGGCGCAGGCACTGCGGGTGCCGCTGGAGCAGGTCTTCGCCGAGTACCGCGATATCCCCAAGGGCCAGGCCTTCAGCGGCGGCAACCTCTGCTGAGCGACCTAAACTGGAGCTAGCCCTGCTAGCGCCGGAGGAGGTGACCCATGAGCCGTGAGCAAGCCGTCGCCGTGGTAGCCGGAGTCGGCCCCGGCTTGAGCAGTGCGCTCTGTCGACGTTTGGCAGCGGCGGGCTATGCCGTAGCCGGCCTGGCTCGACACCCGAAGGTCGGCGAGCGGCTTGCCCAGGAGATCGGCCACGCTGGAGGCCGCATGCGCATGTATGGCTGCGACCTGACCGACGAGGCGGCATTGCGTCAGGCATTCGGGGCCATCGAGCGCGATCTCGGTGCCGCTGAGGTCATGGTCTACACCGCTGGCGCCTTCCTCAGCCAACCGCTGCTGGACACCACGGCCGCGGACTTCGAGGCGCTCTGGCGGGTCAACTGCCTGGGGGCGATGCTCTGTGCCCAGCAGGCGGTGTTGCGCATGCGACCGCGAGGCAGGGGCACGATCATCTTTACTGGCGCCACCTCGGCGGTGAAACCGGGTGCACACTTCGCCGCCTTCGGCTCGAGCAAGTCGGCCCAGCGCGGCCTGGCCCAGGCCATGGCTCGCGAACTGGGTCCCCTGGGCATTCATGTCGCTCACGTGATCATCGACGGGGTGATCTTCGCGCCTGGCGGTGACCCCGCGACCACCCTCAAGGCCGAGGCCATTGCCGACAGCTACCTGCATTTGATCCAGCAAGATCGCTCGGCCTGGACCTTCGAATTGGATCTGCGTCCGGATATCGAGCATTTCTAGTCGGACTGAAAGGCCGGTGGGCCTGGGCAGGCTCACCGGCCGGGTCTGCCTCAGGCCAGCAGGTCGTCTTCCAGCGGATAGCGCGACAGCACTTCGCAGCCATTGGCGGTGACCAGCACCTGCTGCTCCAGCTTGACGCCCTCGAAACCGCCCTCGGCGCCCATGTAGCTCTCTACACAGAGGGTCATGTTCTCCTCGATCACGCCATCGTAGCCGTGCTGCTCGAAGTCCTGGGGATAGAAGATGCTTGGGTTTTCGTCGCACATGCCGATGCCGTGGGCAATGCACGGGTAACGGTTGGCGATGAACTCGGTTGGCGGCTTGAAGGCCTTCTCCGAGAGTTCGCGGAAGCTGACCCCGGGGCGAATCAGCTCGAGGTTGTGATAGATCTCGTCGCGGGCCAGTTGGTAGAGCCGGCGCTGGGCAGGAGTGGGCTTGCCGGGGCCGCAATGGAAAGTACGAGAGACGTCGGCGCAGTAGCCGAAGGGGCCGATCATGTCGGTATCGAAGGCCACCAGTTCGCCCGGGCGGATGATCCGTTCGCTGGCCTCCTGCAACCAGGGATTGGCGCGGTCTCCGGAAGACAGCAGGCGGCAGTCGATCCATTCGCCGCCCATGGCGATATTGGTCTGGTGCAGGATCGACCACAGTTGAATCTCGCTCATGCCCGGCACCAGGGCTTCGCGCATGCGCGCGATGCCGACCTCGGCCACGGTGAGCGAGTGGTTCATGCACAGGACTTCCTCGCGGGACTTGATCAGCCGCGCGGCCTCCACCAGCTCCTGGGCATCGAACAGCGTGTAGCCGCTAGTGGCCAGCGCCAATGGAATGCGCGCGTCGGTGCGGCCGATGGCCAGGCGCCGGTTGCCACCGCCGTGCTCATGCAGCAGCGAGGCGATCTCGCCGACCCATTGGCTGACCCACTCCTGCTGCCGGCTGCCACCGAAGAAGTAGTTGAGTTGCAGGGCCGGGCGGCATTCGTCGATGGTCTCCAGTCCGTTGGCGATGTGATAGGCCGACTCGGATTCATAGAGGATCACCGGGCCCTGCGCCGGGATGAACAGGTAGTTGCAGGGGATATGCATCTGGAACAGCGAGTAGTTTCGAAAGCCGGTGGCGTAGCGGATGCTGATCGGGTCGAACAGCACGCAGGCGCCATAGTCGCGGGCGACCAACTGCTCGCGGATGCGCCCGAGGCGATAGCCGCGTAGGCGGCGCATGTCGATTTGCGCCTCGGTATCGGTCAAACGCATGACCGGAGAGGTATGGGCCAGGCGGATCATGTCGGCGTTGCTCATGTAGATGCTCCTGAGTCGGGGGCTGGCGTGTCAGCTGCGGGCAGTCAAAAAAAAAGCGCCGACCGGTCTCGCAGAGGGCGCTTTAAGGGGAGCGATGCGAATCAGTCGAGCAGGCGATCCGGGCGTTGAGCTTCGCGCTCGTAGTGAATTGGCTCGGCGCGGCCATAGAACTGCTTGGCCCGCTCCGGGCGGTTGACGCTGTGCGGGTCGAGTACGTAGGTCGGCAGGGCGATGTAGCGGGTGCGGTTGCCTTCGATCGGGGTCACCCGGTGCATGGAGAAACGGCCCTTGAATATCTGCAGGTCGCCGGGCTGAAGATCCAGCACCCGTACGGGACCGCGATCACCGCGCAGCACCTTGGTGACGGCCTCGAGGTTCTCGTCCTCCGGGGTGCGCAGGTCCGGGCAGTACTCGAACAGTCCGCCTTTCTCGGCGCCCTGAACCAGGATGCTGACCGTGAATTCGTTGCCGTCGAAGTGCCAAGCGAACTCATGGCCCGGCTCCATCACGCTGTAGGGGTTGCGCCCCAGCGGGTCGGCCCAGCGGTAGATCGGTGCGACGCCCAGGCACTCGGAGACGAAGCGCAGCATCTCGTCGGAGTCGTAGGCCGCCTGCAGGTCGGAAGTTTCCTCGAGGATGTCCGAGTTGATGAAGCCATTGTTGCGCTTGTTGAAGATGCGCTTCGGGTGGTCCTCGGGCAAGGAGGGGTCGTCCTTGGTCATATAAGGGTTGTTGGTGGTCTCGGACCAGAAGGCCTGCGGCTTGAGACGCTCGGCCTCGGCGAGCATGCGGGCGATCGCCTCGGGACGCACAAAGTTACGCACGCAGCAGCAACCCACCGCATCGAGTTCTGCACGGCACTGTGCAACAAGCGCCATGGTCAGCGGGTTCTCGGGCTGGTGAATCGGGTAGCGGTCGAGGTCGACGATCGCCTCCAGCGCGGGGCGGCTGGCGGCGTCGGCGAGGGCTTGTGCGGCTTGAGTCATGGCGGTGTCTCCGGGCAAAAGTCGTTGGGGTTGCGGCGCGCTTGGCGCATGGCCGGATCATCTGGAAAATGCTTACATTAGAAAAACGATTTTATTTGCGGTCCCCTATTCAATAATTCGATTCACAGAGGAAAAGTCGTTGAATATCAATCATATGAAGGCTTTTCTGGAGGTCGCCAAGAGCGGCGGCTTTCAGTTGGCGGCCGATCGCTTGCACGTCACCCAGTCGACCGTCAGTGCGCGTATCAAGGTGCTAGAGACGCAACTGGGGCGTCCGCTGTTCGTTCGCAAGCGCGAGGGCACCGAGCTGACCGTGGCCGGACGCCACTTTCATCGCTTTGCCCATGCGGCCGTCAGGGCGTGGGAGCAGGCGCGCCAGGAGGTGGCGCTGCCCGAGGCGCTCAATGCGGTGGTCACCCTTGGCGTGCAGATGAATCACTGGGAGCGCATCGCGCCGGCCTGGGTCGAGCAGATGCAGGCGACCGCCCCGCATGTAGGTACCCGGGTGGTTGCCGACTATTCGGAAAACCTGTTGGCCGATCTCTCCGACGGACTGATCGACCTGGCCATGACCTATATCCCTCGCCAGCAACCCGGACTGTCCTGCGAATTGCTGATGGAGGACACCCTGGTGCTGGCCTCTACCACCCCGCGCAAGGTGTCCAAGCAGTGGCAGCCGGATTATGTATTCGTCGACTGGGGCGCCGAGTTCCGCGCAGCACATAACCTGGCCTATCCGGAGACCCGAGCGCCGCGTTTATCGGTGGGATTGAGCATGATCGGCCTGGACTACGTGCTCAAGCATGGTGGCTCGGGCTACTTCTCCGAGCGCACGATTGAGCCCTTGCTCAAGGAAGGGCGACTGCACCTGATCGAAAAGGCCCCGACCTTCCAGCGGCCGGTTTACCTGCTGCACCCTAAGGAGCCTCTCGATCTCGAGTTGCTGACGCTGGCCAAGGGCATCCTCAAGGAGGTGGCTGCCCAGGATATGGACAAGTCAGGCAGACAGGGCTGACACCTGTCCAACCGCGGCGAGCGGGGCAGGGTGGTCGCTGGAAGAGGGGGCTTAGATGGTCTGTTGGTATTTAAAAAATCGATGGATGAGCGCAATTATATTTGTTTGCTTGGTTTTGCTAGGGGGGTGAATGATGCCGGCCGCTGTATCACACATTGGCCCTTGGAGAGTCCCCCCATGACGTCTGCCGTCACCTGCAACACCCCGCAAATCACCGAAGCAATGGCCCGCATCATCGACCTGGATCGCTACCCCATCCATGAGCTCGCCAGTCCCAAGACCCAGGCGCTGATTGCCCAGTGCCGTAAGCAACTGGATGAGACCGGTTGCAGTGTCGTGCCCGATTTCATCCGCCCCGAAGCCGTTGCCCGCATGCGTGCCGAAGCCTACCGCCTGCGTGAGCGCACCTACTGGTCGCAGCATAGCCACAACCCCTATATGACCAAGGATGACCCCAGTTTGCCGTTGGATCATCCCAAGCGATTCTTTGAGCGACGCACCAGTGGCTTCATCAACTCCGATATCCTCGAAGCCGACTCAGACCTGCGTGCCCTCTATGACTGGGATGCGATGACGCGGTTTGTCGGAGAGTGCGTGGGTGTCTGGCCGATCTATCAGTGGGCCGATCCCCTGGCGCGTTGTCCCTACGCGATCATGGAGGACGGTCACTACTTTCCCTGGCACTTCGATGGCAATGAATTCACCGTCAGTGTCTCGGTAGAGCAACCGGAGGATGGCGGGGAGTTCGAGTATGTGCCGAATATGCGCACACTCGATGACGAGCGTATCGATGACGTGCGGTCTGTACTGCAAGGCGACCGCAGTCGGGTCAATACACTGATCTGGTTGCCAGGCGCCCTGCAATTGTTCAAGGGGCGCTATTCGCTGCATCGGGTCACGGAGGTCAGGGGCAAGGGAGCTTGGATTACCGCGCTGCCGACCTATGTTCTCGACCCCGAAAGCGTCAATCGGCCCGAGCGCGCCAAGCAGTTCTACGGATATGCAATGCCGATTCACTATGAGCGCGAAGGCAAGCGGCCGGATCGCCTGATCGACTGATCAGGGCCGGTTGCACTTCAGCCTCCGGCCGCGCGGCGGGCGGTGGCTGAAGCACCGCTGGAGGACTATTTCTGCAGTTCTGTCTGGCGAAGGCTGCTGATCAGGGCATCGCCCTGGGTTGCATTGTGTTCCTTGGCAAGGCGCTCGGCCGCGTCCCCATCCCCGGACAAAATGGCCTGCACCAGCGCAGCGTGACGGTGACCGATGTTGCGGTAGTCTGAAAACTCAGAGTCGCAGGAGGCGATGAAGACACGGATCTGCTGCTCGGTCAGCTTGTAGTGTTCCTGCAGCCGGCGGTGGCCGGACAGCGACACGATCAGCTTATGCAGCTCGAAGTCGGCATTGGCGATGGCCTTGGCGTCATCGGTTTCGCACAGCTTACAGAGGTGCTGGTAGGCGGCCTCGAGTTGCTGGGCTCCTTCGGGCTTGAGGTTCTCGGCCGCCAAGCGAGCGGCCAGGCCGTCCAGCACCCGGCGCAGGTTATGCAGCTCCCAGGCGTCCTGGGCATCGATAGCGATCACATGCCAGCCCGTGTAGGGCACTTGCGAGACCAGGCCTTCGTTATGTAGTTTCTGCAATGCAGCGCGGATCGTGCCGCGCGAGACGTGGAATTGCTCCGTGAGTTTGGCTTCGGTAAGGCGTGAGCCCGCCTCCAGGCTGCCTGAGACGATCATCTCGCGCAGAATGTTGGCCGTCTGCACATCGAAGCTCTGCTTTGAAATCGTGCTACTTGCAGGCATTTGGAAACTCCAATCACTAAAGGCTGTAGTAAGCCGAATCAACCGCTGGATTGTAGAAAGGTGAATACATCTTGGTTGATGTTCTTTGGTATCTCTCGGCAGATAGATGGGGGAAGCGTTGGACTACAACTTCAGCCCTTGGATGCGCAGTGCCAGCAGGCCATGCGTTGCTAGGTACTGCCGGCCTACGGTGTCCGCTCCGGAATCCTAGAGGCGATTATCGTACAATTGTTAACAATTGTCATGTGTTGTCCTGTGGCGGAGGGCCGATTATGGCCGAAGAGGCCCTTGGCTGAGATACAGGGCTCACTCGTCTTGGGGTGCGTCTTGCATTTTGGCGTGGATGTGGTCGTGAACAGAAATGCGCCGACCAGCAAACAGGCGAGAGCGTCCAGGGCCAAGCCGATCAGCCAAAAACTGGCGCATACGTAAGCAGGGAGCGCCACCGTGCCAGGTTACGCTCAGGCAGAACGGCTACTGATTGGGGCTAGGGGCGTAACCCCGGAAGCCTCTACTGTAGGTAGTAGGCGGTACCATGATTTTGTCGTAGCAGTAGCAGTAGCAGTAGCAGTAGCAGTAGCAGTAGCAGTTGGCCGCTAAGTGGCGCATGTAACCCCCTGGCGGGGCTTCCGGTGATGAGCTCAGCGTCATCCACTGCCTGGAAACCCAACTGCCCAGTGGCACCTTGCTTGCTTCTATCCGATGGATTTGGCTCTACCGCACCGGTTGTTTCTTCCGAATGAGCCCGGCGGAGCGAGGTCATGGACGGAGAAGTATTGAGCAAAAACGAAAAAGGCCCACCTTGCGGTGAGCCTAAGTCGTAGATTTAGATGGTGCCGGCACCAGGAGTCGAACCCGGGACCTACTGATTACAAGTCAGTTGCTCTACCAGCTGAGCTATACCGGCGCTGGAGGGCCGCCATTATATCCATTCGAGTGTCCGAGTAAAGGCGTGTTAAGCGGTTTGGCGAATGACTAGGAAAATCCTTATGCACAAGTCATTGGGCGGCCGATTGATCGCCGGACGATTCTGTGCGCCAGGTCGCGGTATTTTATAAATACCTGTTTTTGTTGATCTTTGTTGCCTGGATAAAAAACAGGCAGGCGCTGAAGACGCCTGTCGGCGGGGCGCTGGAGCGTTTTGCCCAGAATCTATCAACACAGTTATCCACAGATTGTGTGGGCAACTGCGGGGCGCTCGGCCAGCAGCAGCAGGTTGCGCGGGCTGAGATTGTGTGAGCAGAAGCGGCCCAGGCGCACGTCGTACCCTCGCTCCTGCAGATAGAGGGCTCGGTCGAGCAGCAGCCAGAGTTCCAGTGGACGACGGAACAGGGCGCGCAGCAGCTCCAGGTTGCGAACCTCGGCCAGCAGTTGCTGGCCCTGGCGCTCGAGGCTCGGCCAGTCGGTGGTCGCCGCTGGAGCGGGCAGCTCCTTCAGCGCGGCCAGGTCGCGGCAGTAGTCGGCAAAGTCCTTTTCCAGCCAGGCGGTCGGCAGCGAGGGGGTGGGCAGGTACTGGTCAATGTTGCGCAGTTGGCGCTGCAGCAGGTCGAAGCCCAGTCGCCTGGCCATCGACAGGTCGCGCTGGCGGCGCACTCGGGCGCCGGCGGTAACCGTCTCGCTGAGCGGCAGGGCCAGGTCATCCAGGGATAGTTGCAGGCCGGAGGCCTGGGCGGCGCCGGACAGCGCCTGGTAGTGGGGGCTGTCGATGCGGTTGTAGCAACAGGGGGCAATGGCCAGTTGCCGGCAGCCGACGCGGCTGGCCAGTTGCATCAGGCGCACGTGCAGGTCGCCGCAGGCATGCAGGGCGACCGGGCTGTGTTCCTCCTTGAGCTGCTCGATGGCATCGGCGGCCAATACGTCCTGTTGCCGGTGCTGCGCGGCCAGGCCCTGGCGCAGGCTGAGTTGGCGGCCGGCGGCGATCAGCGCCGGGTTGTGCTCCAGGCACGTCAGCGGGTTGCCGTCCTGGGCCAGCAGACGACCGAGGTGGCCTTTGCCGGCGCACCAATCGAGCCAGTGCTGTGGAGCCTGCTGAAATTGCAGGCTATCGGCGAAGGCCCGGATCTGTTGCCATTTGCGCCCCGGTACGTCGACGGAAAGGCGAGCGGGCGGCGGCGCGGAGGCGCGTTGCGGCAAGTCGCCAATCAGGCTCAGGTTGGCGGACTGGCGAGCGAGCTCGGGAAACGGAGGCGGCGCCTGCTGCAGAAGCTGCGGCTGGCCGTGGGCGGCTTCGGCCTGCGCCAGGGAGCGCGTTCTCAGCCAGCGGCCGAGTTCGGGGTGGCTGTTTTCCCATGGCAGCTGCCGGTGCTGGATGAAGGGGCGTGGGCGCCAGAGCTCCTGATGGACGTGCAGGAACTCATCCAGCGCTCGAAAGCGCTGGAGCAAGACATCGCCGCTTAGCG
This sequence comes from Pseudomonas zhanjiangensis, assembly GCF_041027545.1. NCBI lineage: Bacteria > Pseudomonadati > Pseudomonadota > Gammaproteobacteria > Pseudomonadales > Pseudomonadaceae > Pseudomonas > Pseudomonas zhanjiangensis. The sequence continues at coordinate 189,089 of NZ_JBFTEG010000009.1, forward strand.
TCTGGTCGTTCATGGGGATTTACCGGCTGGCCGCGAGGGGGCGCATGCCCCCTTGGTTCAACGGCCCTGGCAGGCGTCGACGCGCAGCCACTGTTCCAGCAGCTTGAAGCCGCGAACCAGGATGAAGGCGATCAACAGGTAGAACAGGCCGGCGGCGAAGAAGATCTCCACCGGCAGGTAGGTGCGGGCGATGATGGTGCGCGCCATGCCGGTCAGTTCCAGCAGGGTCACGGTGCTGGCCAGGGAGCTGGCCTTGAGCATCAGGATCACCTCGTTGCTGTAGGCCGGCAGGCCGATGCGTGCCGCGCGCGGCAGGATGATGTAGAACATGGCCTGCCAGCGCGACATGCCCAGGGCCCGCGCGGCCTCGATCTCGCCGTTGGGTACGGACTGGATCGCCCCGCGCAGGATCTCGGCGATATAGGCCGCGGTGTGCATGGTCATGGTGATGATCGCGCACCAGTAAGGGTCGCGCAGGTAGATCCACAGCGGCCCCTGGCGCACCGCTTCGAACTGGGCCAGGCCGTAGTAGACCAGAAACAGCTGCACCAGCAGCGGGGTGCCGCGGAAGAAGAAGATGTAGCCATAGGGCAGGGCGCGCACGTACCAGTGCTTGGAGGCGCGAGCGATGCCCATGGGAATCGCCAGGATCAGCCCGGCGACTACCGCGATGGCGACCAGTTCCAGGGTCAGTGCCGCGCCTTCTGCCAGGCGCGGAAGCCACTTGATGATCACTTCCCAGTTCATGCGTCGCTCCTGCTGAAGCCGCGGCCGGCACGCTGCTCGAGGAAGTGCAGGCCGATCATGGCGAGGATGGTCAGGCACAGGTAGATCAGGGCCGCGACCAGGAAGAAGGTGAAGGGTTCCTTGCTCGAGGTCACCGCGATCTGCGAGCGGCGCATGATCTCTTCCAGGCCGATCACCGAGACCAGGGCGGTGTCCTTCATCAGGATCATGAACAGATTGCCCAGGCCGGGCAGGGCGATGCGCCACATCTGCGGCAGGATCAGGCGCCAGAAAATTCGTGCCTTGGACAGGCCAAGGGCCTGACCCGCTTCGCGGTGGCCCTTGGGAATGGCCAGGATGGCGCCACGGAACACCTCGGTGGCGTAGGCGCCGAAGCACAGGCCGAGGGCGATGGTGCCCGCGGCGAAGGCGCTGAGCTCCAGGCTATCGAGGCCGAGCAGGTCGGCCAGGTTGCGCATCAGGTTGACCGTGCCGAAATAGATCAGCAGTACCCAGAGCAGTTCGGGCACGCCGCGGACGATGGTCGAGTAGGTGCCGCCAAGCCACTGCAGCGGCTTGAACGGCGAAGTCTTGGCCAGTGCGCCGAGCAGGCCGAGCACCAGGCCCAGGCTGAGCGCCGACAGCGCCAGCTTGATGGTCATCAGGGTGCCGGCGGCGAGGGCCGGGCCAAATCCGTAGAGGTCGAAAGTCATGGGGGCTCAGAAGCCTGCGTCGCCCGGGCGGGCGACGCAGAGCAGGCTGCTCAGTAGATGCTGAACGGGAAGTACTTGTCGTTGATCTTCTTGTAGGTGCCGTCGGCGACGATTTCCTGCAGCGCCTTGTTCAGCTTCTCGCGCAGCGGATCGCCCTTGCGCACGGCGATGCCGATCTTGTCGTTGTCGAATACCGGGTCACCCTTGAACTCGAAGCCCTTGCCGGCGTCGCTCTTGAGCCATTCCCAGTTGACGAAGGTGTCGGCCAGCACGCCATCGAGGCGGCCCGAGGTCAGGTCCAGGTAGGCGTTTTCCTGGGTGTCGTACAGCTTGATGTCGACCACGTCGCCCAGGTTGTCTTCCAGCCAGGTGCCGGCGATGGTGGCACGCTGGGCGCCGATTACCTTGCCCTTGAGGCTGGCCTCGTCGGTCTTGAAGTCGCTGCCTTTGGCCGCGATGAACTGCAGCTTGTTGGTGTAGTAGGGGTCGGTGAAGTCGACGGCCTGCTGGCGTTCCTCGGTGATCGACATGGAGGCGACGATGGCGTCGAACTTCTTCGCATTCAGGGCCGGAATGATGCCGTCCCAGTCGGAGGTGACCACCTCGCACTCGACCTGCATCTTGGTGCACAGGGCGTTGGCGATATCGATGTCGAAGCCGACCACCTGGCCGCTGGCGTCGATCAGGTTGAAGGGGGGGTAGGCGCCTTCGGTGCCGATCTTCAGCTTGTCTGCGGCGACGGCACTGGTGCCGAAGGCGAGGGTGGCGGCCGCAGCCAGCAGGATCTTCTTATACTTCTGCATGCGATGTAGCTCCATTTAGTGATTGCTGGACATGAACTGTTTGCAGCGCGCCGAGCGTGGGTTGTCGAATACCTGCTCGGGTGGACCCTGTTCCTCGACCAGGCCCTGATGAAGGAACACCACCTCGCTGGACACCTGGCGAGCGAAGTTCATCTCGTGGGTCACCAGCAGCATAGTGCGGCCTTCGTCGGCGAGCGCGCGAATCACGTTAAGCACTTCTTGTACCATCTCCGGGTCGAGGGCCGAGGTCGGCTCGTCGAACAGGATCACCTTGGGCTCCATGCACAGGGTGCGGGCGATGGCCGCGCGCTGCTGCTGGCCGCCGGAGAGCTGGTTGGGGTAGACATGGCGCTTCTCGCCGATGCCGACCTTGGCCAGCAGGGCTTCGGCGCGCTCGACGGCCTCGGCCTTGCTCAGGCCGAGCACCCGGCGCGGCGCCTCGATGATGTTGTCGAGCACGCTCATGTGCGGCCACAGGTTGAAATTCTGGAAGACGAAGCCGATCTCGCTGCGCAGGCGGTTGATCTGCTTGCTGTCGGCGGCAACCAGCTCGCCGTTCTTCCCAGGCTTGAGCTTGAGCTCTTCGCCGGCGACGAAAATCTGACCCTGGTGCGGGTTTTCCAGCAGGTTGATGCAGCGCAGGAAAGTGGACTTGCCCGAGCCGGAAGAGCCGAGGATGGAAATCACATCGCCATCCTGGGCGGTCAGGGAGATGCCCTTGAGGACCTCGAGGTCGCCGAAGCGTTTGTGCAAGTTGCGGATTTCCAGCGCTGGCGTGGCCTCGGCCATGGGGGGTCCTCTATCGTGTGCGAATGCGCTCTGGCAGTGGTCTGGGCCTTCCTGGCATGGCGCCACGCTAGCATAGCGTTTCGCTGACCGCCAAGCCGTTTACCGGGCACTGCTTGCTCGTGCGGTCACGGTTGTCGCCTGGCTGCAGTTGCCTGTCGCGCAGGTGCAATATCGGCGCGGCGCGCAGCCGGCCAGCGCCTTGCAGGGCATGTCGATCTGGAGCGGATCGGCGGTCACGCGACTCCGCCCGCGCGCGAAACCGTCAAGCCGGTTCGAGTTCGAAAAACAGAAAAACTGCAGGCAACAAAAAACCCGCACTAGGCGGGTTCTTTGTAGGCTTTCGGGTGGTTTTGGCACTACCTGAAAGCTATGTATGGTGCCCAGGGACGGAATCGAACCGCCGACACGGGGATTTTCAAGACGCCGGCAGGCCGCGATGCTTTCAGCAGACTGGAGGGAGGCCGAGGAAGGGCAGGGCCACTAGAGGTCTGTCCGGTTCGGGCTGATTTGCCGCACTGGCTTGGTGAATTTAGAGATTGGCCTGGAAAACGTGGCGAGCGATGCCTTAGACGAGGTCGGACGCACCTGTTCGGACCGTCCGAACTAACAATCGGCGCCGGGGAACCAGCGATGGACCGGCTGAGTCCCGGTCTGGTCTTGGCGAAATCGACTCGTAGAAGGGCAGTTTTCGGTCGCCGTAGGCTTTTGAGGAACAGTAGAGGACCGGCTGATGCTCGGATCGCTCTGGGCTGCTCCAAGCGAAGTGGTCCGAGCAGAGAAGGCAGGGAAGTCAGGGAAGTCAGGGAAGGCACGGGCTTTGTGAGCTGCATCATGGCGAAGCTCCGCACCTCGCTTCTCACGCTTTCGGTAGTCGTAAACCGAGAAATATTGACTGGTTCCCTGGAAAACGAAAGTGGCGGCAGAAATGGGGCGCTTAGGCACTACTGGCGCGCATGTCATCTGTCGCCAAAAAACGACCGCCTGTCGCTTGGTTTGCTGCGTATCAGCTGTTCTCGGACGTGCTCTCTGCTTCTGTTGGGCGCGCCAGAGGCCGGAAACTCGCGCGCCAGCCTGGCTTCGGAGGGCGGACGTCGAAAAATCCCAGGCGGACCATGGGTTCCCAGGCACGCATCCGATTACGCCGCGCCCACGATGCACCCCTGGGTGAGCGACTCCCTGAATTCCCTGAATTCCCTGAATTTCTGCTGCTTTTTTTGCATTTTTGGTTGGTTTGACAGAGTTTCGCAGCATGTTCGAGCATGTGTTGGCGGCGGAGTGGTTGATCTTTCCGCGCATTGAAACCTCATTTTTTGGCCTGGCGTTGGCTCGCTTGGCCGCCAACTCTTGTCCAAGGAAACAACCAATGCCCAGCAGTATTGAACTACTTCCCGCCTCGTTTTCTCCACGGCTAGTGCCGGAGGGATTCCGTGTTGGTATTAATGGCGTGTACGGCCAGGATGGGGATGATTGGATTAGGCTGACCTCGGCTCCTTGCTGGGTGTCTGTCCAGGCGCGGGACCCGGTAGGAGGGCAGTGGTCTGCGAGTTTCCATATGCTGACCCCAGACGGGGATGAGCGCTTGCTTGAGATTCCGTATACGAACCTGTCTGGAAATGGGATCACGGGGGTAATCCGAGAGTTTGCCGACAACGGGCTGGTAGTGTTGGCGAGCGATAGGTCCTTCCGAGTGTATTTGGCTGAGTGCGCTGGTCAGTGCACTCTTCCGAAAGTCACCACGATTCGCCGCCTAGGCTTCTTTCGTATGCCGGCGACTAGTTCACAACCAGAAGCTCTTGGCTTCATGTTGCCCAAGCGGATACTCGTACCGGGGGCTGATGGTGATGCGGCCTCGCGCGTCAATGAGTTCGTATTTCGGCCGATAGTCGAAGGGCCAAGCCTGGCCGCCTATGATGCGAGCGGAACATTGCAGGAGTGGCAGGGCTACGTAGAACAACTGCGTGGAAGCCCGCTCCACGTATTTTGTATATGCGCCGGGCTCGCCTCGATTTTCGTTTCGCCGATCGGGCTTGAGAATGGCGGGCTGAACTTCTATGGCAGCTCATCCAGTGGGAAGACTACTGCTTTGCAGCTCGGGCTTTCTATTTGGGGGCGGGGGGCGGATCCGCAGCGAGCGGCTGGCGAGCCGATTCTGATGGAGCGCTGGCACAGCACGCCGAATGCAATGGAGACAGTTGCAGCAACTCACTCTCATATGCTGCTGGCCTTGGACGAACTCGGAAGTGGTTCTGGTCAGGATATCTATAATCTGGTCGGTGGGGCTGGTAAGGCCAGAATGACCGAGACCGGAGGGCGTAGAACTGCGCTCACGTGGTCCATCTTTGTCTTGTCTACCGGCGAGATATCTATCCAGGACAAAATTGAGTCGGATCAAAAGCGGCGAGCACGTACTGGCGAACTAATTCGGGTCATTGACGTACCCGTCGACCAACTGCCGGCAGCCGAAACAGCCGGCGTCGAGGATATGCGTCAGCTGATAGACGAAGTCAAAGAGGCTTGCGGAAGAGTCTATGGCGTTGCTGGGCCGGCTTTTGTTCAGGAGGTAATTGAAACCTATACCAGCTTTGAAGATTTGCTAAGTGATTGGCGGGCCGCGTTGGACGAGGAGCAGCAAAGACTATGCGCGGAAGTTCAGCTGGCGGGGCGTAAACTAACCGCGCCACAGATTCGCGCTATGCGCCGACTAGCGCTCGTGGGGCTAATCGGGCAGCTGGCATGTGAGCATGTTCTTCCCTTCGAGGTGGACGAGGTTTGGTCGGCGGTAAGAGCGATTCGAGATGCATGGCTCGCAGGTGCATCGAGCATCTCGGAGGGGCAGCGTGCAATCGAGTCTATCCGTGATTACGTGATTCGTAATCACAGCGCATTCATCAACCACGATGAGTTGCTTGAGGATCCGGGCATGCCTATTGTTAGTCGCCCGCAAGGGATTTTCAGCAGGAGCAAAATACTCCTGACCGACAGGCAGCTTGAAGAGGCTTGTGGCATGGTGCCGAAGGAGGCTGCCTTGAGCCAACTTGAGGCTGACGGGCTGCTTCATCGACCCGAGAAAGGGAACAGGAAGGCGAAGCACTCTCTGAGCGTGCTCGGGTTCAAGGGCGTCCGTTTCTACACTATTCATTATGATCGGTTGATGTCTGAAACGAGGTCAGAGCGGAATAGTGCGGAGGGGGAACAGGACGAAGATAGATAATCGAATTTACTTCGTTCGTCGTGGGCTTTGGTCGCCGGCTATCCGTACTCCTCAAGGGAAGTCAGGGGTGTCAGGGAAAGGGCATGCGAAACAGGTTTCGCTCATTCATCTGCCGCTGGAATCGCAGTGGCGCCGCTCCCTAATTACCCTGATATCCCTACCCCCCAGCGGGGGGCGGAGGGGAGGCCAACAGCCTCCCCTGTCGGGAACAGCAGATTGTCATCATCTGCGGCCAACTACTTATGCCACGAGCCCCTGCACCTCACTCACCGAAAAATGCTTGCCCGGCTCGATACGACTGGCTGGCGCAAGCTGCCCAGTTGAGCGGTAAGGCACTTCACCTCAGTATCGCTCTCTCTTGGCTTGCCGCCACCTACGGCAAGTCAGCAGTTCCGCTGACCCGCCGATCTCTCGAGCACTGGAACATTTCTCGTGACGCCTGTTACGACAAACTGCGCTCGCTGGAGCAGGCTGGCCTAGTTCGGGTATGGCGGCTACCTGGGCGTGCGCCGGTTGTTGTCCTCACCGAGCCAGGCACGGACAAGGCCTTGGCCATCTGCAATCCATTCCTGGCGTAATGGTCCCGGGTCTCGACTCAATATGATCCTGCTGGTCTCAGGACCGCATGCGCGAAGGCAGTCGTCCTACCGCGTTTTCTCTTGTCGAACCGCAAGGAGTCACATGTGCTTACTACCCTTTTGCCTCAAGTCATCCGCATGGCCGCTCTGCCCGCTGCTGCGGGTCCCTGGGCGACCGTACTCGTGCCCGTACTGGCTTATGTAGCCACGCGGCGCGACTTCGAGTTCAACCTGTCGATTCGTTGACTTCCCCACCGCGACAAGCGGTGTGTCGACAACGCGATCAGCTAATCACCCCAACAAACGAAGCCCCCAAGGTCCCAGTGACCTTGGGGGCTTTTGTATTTCCGCCTTATTCCAGGAGTCTCTCATGGTTGATACCCCCGCGTACCTCTCCCTGAAACTGGCCCAGGCCAGCAAGACCGGAAAGCATGCCGCCGGCAGGATCACTTACCGCATCCTTACCGACCCGAAGCGTGATCAGCTCTACCTAACACTGGTTAGCAACGAGGGCGGTGGCTGGTTCTCGACGGAAATCGTGCCCTTCGCTCGTGTCGAGGCGGTTGCTGAAGCGATCAACGATCCGTCCGCACCGTTGCTGTCCAAGCAATTGCGCCAAGCCTTCATCAGCCGCTCCGCCAACAATGCGGGCTTTCTGGCGGCCGTGCTGCGTGCAGAGGGCCTACTGGCTCCATCCCCGGAGGCCGCACATCAGCATGTGATGAGCGGCGACTGGTCTCAATGGAAGCAGGCGATGCTTTCAGCGGCCGGCGAGGCCTATGTTCCATTCGCCAAGGCCGGCGCTCCCGAGGCCGAGCCCAGCAAACAAGGTAAGCCCACCAGCAAGCGCAAGGGGCGAACGCCTGCGCCTGACGTCGGCGATAGTGCTGTGGCTGATGACGAGCGCACTGATGCAGTAGAGGCCGACGATGAAAGTGTTGCGTGACCCTCGCGCGAGCGAGGAGATCGACGACGCCGAACTGCGCGCCCTGGTCGATCAGCGCTTCGCGGCGCTGAGCCGCGACCAACCCTACGATCCCGACCTGATCGGCATCATCGTCGTGGCCGAGCCTGGTGACAACCTGGAGGCGCTAGAGCGACGTACGGGTTGTGCGATCGGGACGGGTAGCTACCCGGACACCCCATACGGGCATCGGGCATTCCGTCCCGCCTGGGAATACTTGGACGAGCATCCCTGCTGTTACGAAATGGTCTTCGTCCTGAGTGATAGCGGCTACGGCGTCGTGCTGTACGTCCCTAAGCAGACGAGCATCGATCCTGTCTTGCTGCGCCTGTGTGCGGAGTTCGCCACGCCAGCGCCGTGCGGGGAGGTCAGCTGTGACCGATGAGTCGTCCCTTCGGCTTGCACGAAGGAAAACATGCCCTCCTCTGTGCGTGTGCTCGGTCCGTAAATCGGCCTGCTTTTCGCGGAATTGTAGTGGTCAACCCATCCCGGACAGTGGGTTAAGTTTTTCTTCGGCCACCGCAGGTGGTAGCCCGTCGTTGTATTGATGCGGTCTGATCCAGTTGTAACGGTGCATCAAGTAATGACTGATGTCC